>NZ_JBYNAH010000237.1:0-7718 GCF_059781815.1 Salipiger sp.
CGAGCGGATGCGCTGGAAGCGAGTGCGCCACTGCCGCTCGTCGAGGCCGCCTCGGGCGGCGCGCGGCTGCTGGCCTACGTGGTGCCCGATGCGGGCGCGACGACCGAGGCGATCCGCGCGGCGCTGGCGGGGTAGCTGCCGGTGGCGATGTTGCCGGCGCAGGTCATCTTGCTCGACGCGCTGCCGCTGACCCCGAGCGGCAAGCTCGACCGCAAGGCGCCGCCGGCGGTGCAGGGGCAGGGCGGCTCGGGGCGCGCGCCCGAGGGCCCCACCGAGCGGATGCTGGCGGCGCTTTATGCCGAGATCCTCGCGCTGCCGCAGCCCGCCGATGCGGAGACCGATTTCTTCCTCGCCGGCGGGGACTCGCTGCGCGCGGTCGCGCGCTCCCTGCGCATCGAGGAGGCGCAGCCCGACGGGCCGCTGACGCTGCTGGGCTGGTCGCTGGGTTGGATCATCGCCCATGCCATGGCCGCCGAGGCCGAGCGCCGGGGCCGCGAGGTCGCGCAGCTGGTGCTGCTCGATGCCTATCCCTCGGACTGCTGGCGCGATGAGCCCGAGCCCGACGAGACCGCCGCGCTGCGGGCGCTTCTGGCCATCGCCGGCTTCGACCCCGACGCCCATGCCGAGCTTGACAGCCGCGCCGCGATCCTGGGCTTCCTGAAGGCGGCGGGGCACCCGCTGGGGCAGGTGCCGCGGGCGGTGCAGGATGGGGTCATCCGCTCGCTGCAGGCCACCAACGCGCTGGTGCGAGGGGATCGCGAGCCGCATGTGCGCGCGCCGCTGCTGCTTGTAGGCGCGCTGCGCGATCAGGCCGGAACCGCGCGGCGGGCCGGGCCGTGGCAGCCCTTCGCGGGGTCTGTCGAGAGCCTCGAACTCGACTGCCGCCATCCCGATCTTATCGCCACGGAATTCGTCAAGATCTACGTATCAGCGATGAACCAAGGCGTGGCGCGGAGCGTTCCCGTCGCGAGCGGCGCGAGATGACAGGATCGGAGACAGACATGATCAAGCAAAGCGTGACCGCCCTGATGATCGCCCTCGCGGGTCCCGCGCTGGCACAGGGCATGCCGGCCGAGGTCGGCGCGGCGATGGAAAGCATGGGCCTTGCCGATCTGTCCTGGCATCCCGGTCCGAAACAGACGGACCTGTCGGGACGCCTACCCGGTGGCGCCGCGGTCCAGATCGACCTGCGGGGCAGCGTGGTCGAGGAGATCGAGACGGTCGATGGCGGCAGTTTTGCGGCGGCGGTGATCGCGCCGGTGGTGCCTCAGGCGCTGAAGGCGAGCCCCGACTACCCGTCGGACGCGCGCTTCAGCAAGGTGGAATTCGAAACCGACGAGTTTGAACTGGTCGGCACGCAGGTGGACGGGACCGCGTTCAAGGCCAAGTACGACGCGAGCGGGCGTCTTTTGAAGTGGAGCACGAAAGAATGAAGCGAAAGGTGACGGTCGCAGCGATGCTGCTGGGGGGGGCGATTGCCGGCGGTATCGCGCTGGCGCAGGGCCCCGGAGGTCTCCAGCCGACCCCGGGCGAGATCGACATCCGCGAAGACCTCGCGGTTCCCGCTGCCGATACCCAGACCGAAGCCATGGTCGCCGCGGCTCAGGCGTTTCTCGCGACCCTGTCGGAGGAGCAGCGCGCGGCGGCGGTCTATGACTTCGACGACAACGCGCAACGCTCGAACTGGTCGAACTTCCCCGACGGAGTGATCGAGCGCGGCGGCGTCATGCTCGGTGATCTGGACGCGGCCCAGACCGCGGCTCTCGACGCGTTGCTGGGCACCGTTCTCAGCCCGGAGGGCGTCACCAATATCGAGTGGCAGCTGATTGCCGAGGACACGCTGGGCAGCGGCGGTCGCGGTGCACGCTTCGGCAGCCAGTACTATTACACCTCGTTCCTCGGTGAGCCCGCCAGCGATGCGCCCTGGATGTTCCAGTTCGGCGGCCACCACCTTGCCATCAACGTCACCATCGCGGGCCCCGACGTGACCTTCTCGCCGATGCTTACCGGAGGCCAGCCGCTCAACATGAGGTCGAGGGCCGTCCGGTCTTCATCACCGAGGCCGAGACCAGCGCCGCACTGGCGCTGATGGAGAGCCTTGACGCGGAACAGCAGGCGCAGGCGATCCGGGGCGACACGCCGATCAACCTGCTGCTGGGGCCGGGCGAATACGGCACCACCGTCGCGCCCGAAAGTCTGCCGGGTTCGGCCCTGAACGAGGACCAGAAACAACTGCTGATCGCGCTGATCGCGACCCGGCTGGGGTTCATCAACGCCGATGATTTCGCCGCCAAGATGGAGCGCGTCGCGGCGGATCTCGACGACACCTATTTCGGCTGGTGGGGCGAAATCGGCGCACCGGGCACCGCCTATTTCCGGATCACCGGGCCGTCGCTGGTGATGGAATATGCGCCGCAGCGGGGGCGCGGGGACGGCGATGGCACCGACCACGCACACAGCATGTTCCGCAATCCCGGCAACGATTACGGCGCGGCATGGATCGCGCAGTGAGGGCCGTGCTGGGCGGGCTGGCGCTGCTGGCAGCGGCGTCGGCGCTGGCCCATCCGCACAGCGATATCGACCAGCAGGTCGCGCTGAGCGTCGGGCGCGATGCCGCCGAGATCCGGGTGATGATCATGCCGTCCTACACCGCAGGGGCGGCGATCTTCGCGCATGTGGACAGCGACGGCGACGGGGCGATCTCCGAGCCCGAGGCGCAGGACTTCGCGCGCTCGGTCGCCGAGACAGTGGAGCTTAGTGCAGGCGGCAGGGCGACGGTGCTGACGACCGCGTCGGCCAGCGTCCCGGCGCAGCAGGCGGTGGCCTCCGGCAGTGCAGCGCTGGTCGTGCAGATAACTGCGCGGTACGCGCGCCTCGACCCGGGCGACGCGCTCTCGCTGCGGATCGGCTACGAAGAGGTGTCCCATGACTGGTTCATCCAGCCCTTCCTGCAACCGGACCTGAGCGCGGTGGATCCGGCACCGGACGTGCAACGCAGCAGCGACGGCACGGAGGTGACGCTGCGGCTGCGGCCGTGAGCGATGGAGCGGGCGGCGGCCGGCGGGATGAGGTCTCCCGCCGCACAGCCCGCTCGGCTTGTGCTTAGCTCTGGTGAGGGCAGGTCGCCGTGCCGGGCACGCGCGGTGACCTCGCCGGGCGGGCCGGGCTCTGCGCTGCCGCCCTTGGTGACGTTGACGAGCGCGCGGGCCGCATCGCCATTGGTTCAGACGTTTTCCGAGGTGTGGATCTCGATCGGGATGTTGACCCTCTGGGCGCCGGCATCGGGCCCGGCCTTCTTGGCCTTGACCATGGTCTCGATGATCTCGCGGGCGAAATGCTGCAGCGGGTAGGACAGGGTCATGGTCAGGGTGCCGTCGATCAGCCCGGTGCGGGTGGCGTCGAAGAGCTCGTAGCCGACGCAGACGAAGTCGCGGTCGAGCTTGCGGTCGCGTAGCGCGGCCAGCGCCCCGGTGATGCCGCCGCCAGAGACAAACAGGCCGCACATGTCGGGATGCTCCTCGAAGAGCCGCTCGGTCATCTCGCGCGCCACGGCGGCGGATTCGAAGGTCGAGAGCGGTTCGAGCGGCACAAAGGGCAGATTCTGCTCGCGGAGATAGGAGCGGAAGCCGCTCTCGTTGATCTCCTGGTTGCGGAAGCGATGGTTGCCCAGCAGCACGCCGATCTTGCCGGGGTTGCGGCAGATGCGGTGGAACGCCCAGCCGGCGGTGCGGCCCTTCTTCCAGTTGTCATGGCCGATATAGCCGACATTGCCCCGTGCGGAGAGCGGCCCGATCAGCGCCGAGACCGGCGTGCCGCGGTCGAGCACCGAGGTGATCGCGTCCGAGATCATTGGATGCTCGGCCGCCACCAGCCCGAGCGACTCGTTTTGCTCGGCCAGCGCGAGGATCCGATTCGAAATATGGTCTGGCGAGAGGTCGTCGAAATATTCCAACTCGAGCACGACGTTCGCGCCCTTGAAACTCTCTGCGGCACGTCTCAAAGCGCTTCCGAGGTCGCGATAGAACACCCGGTTGCCCTGTTGCAGCAGGATCGCGAGGCGGTGCGTCTCGCGCGCACGCATGACCGAGCTCTCGATGCTGCCCAGCCCGTAAAAGCCAATCCGTTCAGCGGCTTCCATGACGAGCTCGCGGGTGCTCTGGCGCACGGTCTCGGCGTTGTTGATCACCCGGTTGACGGTCGAAACCGAGACGCCCGCTTCCTGCGCCAGGTCCTTGATCGTGGGTCGCATCGTCCATCCTCCCGGTGTCTCATTTTGTCTCATCTTTGGTGAATTATGATACGTTTTGAGACGAAACAGAATGAGACACAATACGGATATTGATCCATCGTGTGTCAATGGGGCATCTCGTTATGACTGGGGTGCATAGCCGCATCCCGGAAATCGACTAAGTTGGGAGGCTGTGTCGAATGCTCCGAAATCCAGATCACATCCAGCGCGCTGCCGCAGGCCGGTCCGGACAAGTCGGGCAGACCGCCGCCCACACCCCGAACACCGCCACGCGCTAGCGCAGCAACAAGACGACTTCCGCAAAGGGCTCTGCACGGCACGTGTGGAATTGGAGATGCGGAACCGACAGCCGCCACAGGCGGATCACGACCCAAGGGAGGACACCCGAATGAACCTGACCAAGACCCTCAAAGCCACCGTCGCCGCCGCCGCGCTCGCGATGACCGCCATGCCGGCTTCGGCCGCCAACATCGCGGTGATCGCGGGCTCGATCGAAGACGGCTTCTTCAACCTGATCAAGAAGGGCGTCGACGATGCCACGCTGATGGTCGAGGCCAATGGCGGCTCGGTGAACTATCTGCGCACGCCGAACTACGACAACTTCGGCCCCGATCTGGTGAACCTCATCAACCAGGCCGTTGCGCAGGGCGTCGACGGCATCGCGATCCCGGTCTGGGTCCCCGAGGCGCAGGTTCCCGCGCTGCAGGCGGCCGCCGAGAAGGGCATCACCATCATGATGTACAACTCGGGCCAGGACGTTAAGGACGACGTGAACGGCGTGAACTACTTCGGCTCGGACGAGTTCGTCGCGGGCAAGGCCGGCGGTGCCTACATGGCCGAGCAGGGCGCGAAGAAGATCCTGTGCCACATCCACACCCCGGGCGCGGTCAACCACGAGAGCCGCTGCGCCGGCGTTCAGGAAGGTGGCACCGAGGGCGGCGCCGAGGTGATCATCCTCCGCACCCCGGCCAACCTCGATGGCGACATCACCGGCACCGCCGAGTCGATCAAGTCCGAGCTGGTGGCCGACGAGACCATCGACGCTGTGATCTCGTTGGCGGCCTGGTCGGCCGACGCCTCGACCAACGCCGTGGCTCAGATCGGCGCCGGTGACCGGGTGATGGTCGGCTCCTTCGACCTCAGCGAGTCCGCGCTCAGCCGCATCCAGGCCGGCAGCCAGAAGATGGCGATCGACCAGCAGCCCTACCTGCAGGGCTTCCTCGCCACCTCGATGCTCGCCGCGCATCTCGATTTCGGCACCGAACTGGCCACCGACCCGGTCCTGACCGGCCCGGCCATCGTCGATGCCTCGAACATCGAGTCCGCGCTGGCCGGTGTCTCGAAGGGCGCCCGCTAAGCCGCAGCAATCGTGGTCCCGGGCGCCAGTGCCCGGGGCCTCCGGTTCCCTGACCGCGTTGACGCAACGCAGGCCCGGGCCCGGATCCCACATTTGCCGAGAGAGATCAGTATGACCATGGAAAGCACATCAGAAACCTCGCAGCCGGCACGGCCCTCGACCAGCCAGGCGTTTTCGCTCGGAGCCCTGTTCCGGCGTCCCGAAGTCGGTGCCTTCATGGGCATGGTGCTGGTCTTCGTCTTCTTTGCCTATTTTGGCTATGATCGGAACTTCCTGTCGCCCTTCGGCACCTCGTCCTGGGTCAACATGGCCTCGACCATCGGCATCATCGCGATCCCCGTGGGTTTCCTGATGATCGCCGGCGAGCTCGATATCTCGATCGGCGCCATGGTCCCGGCGGCCAAGATGTCGATGGCGGTGGCCTGCGGCTATTACGGCCTGCCCTTCGTCGTCGGCCTGTTGATCACCTTCGGCATCGCCTTCGTGGTCGGCTGGATCAACGGCATGCTGGTCACCCGCACCAAGGTGCCCTCGCTGATCGTCACCCTCGCCACGCTGTTCGCGGTCTCCGGCCTGACGCTGTTCCTGTCGCTGCTGCTGACCGACACCACGAGCCAGGCGCTGACCTCGCCGGCCTGGGCCAAGTCGCTCTTCGGCGACTACCACTTCTGGGGCTTCCAGTCCTCGGTGTTCTGGTGGATCGCCATCGCCGCCGTGCTCTACTACGTGCTGCACCTGTCGCCCTGGGGCAACTGGATCCTCGCCCTCGGCGGCGACAAGGAAAGCGCCCGCAACGCCGGCATCCCGATCGACCGCCTGAAGATCTCGCTCTTCATCCTGACCGCGATGGCCGCCGCCCTCTCCGGTGTCTGCGAGACCGTGCTGTCGAACTCGGCCACAACCACCACCAACTTCGCGCTGATCTTCAACTGCATCATCGCCGTGGTCGTGGGCGGGGTGCTGCTGACCGGGGGCTTCGGCACCGTGGCCGGGGTGTTCTTCGGCACCGCCACGCTCGCCATCGTCCAGCAGGGCATCGGTTACACGCCTTTCGACCGCAACCTCAGCTCGCTCATCATCGGCGTGATGCTCCTCATCGCGGTCCTGATGAACGACACCTTCCGCAACATGGCGACCTCGATGTCCGCCTCGAAAAAGGGGAAGTGAACCATGACTGCACCCGTTCTTGAAATGCGCAACGTCGACAAGAGCTTTGGCCCGATCGACGTCCTCCACGAGATCTCCCTCAAGGTCAACGCAGGTGAAGTGCTCTGCCTCCTGGGCGACAACGGCGCCGGCAAGTCCACCCTGATCAAGACCCTCTCGGGCGTTCACAAGCCCACCCGCGGCGAGATGCTGATGGACGGAGAACCCGTCAGCTTCTCCAACCCCAAGCAGGCGCAAGAGCTCGGCATCGCGACGGTGCACCAGTTCGGCGGCACCTACCCGCTGATGTCGGTCGGCCGGAACTTCTTCGTCGGTGCGGAGCCCACCAAGGGCTTCGGTCCCTTCAAGGTGTTTGATCGCCAAAAGGCCAACGCCATCGCGGTGGAGGCGGTGCAGAACTTCGGCATCACCCGGATCACCGATGGCGACCGGCTGGTCGGCGGCCTTTCGGGCGGTGAGCGCCAGTCCCTCGCGATTGCCCGCGCGGTGCATTTCGGCGCCCGTGTCCTGATCCTCGACGAGCCCACCGCGGCGCTCGGGGTGAAGCAGGCGGCCCACGTTCTGCGCATCGTCAACGAGGCCAAGCGGCGTGGGCTGGCGGTGATCTTTATCACCCACCAGGTGATGCACGCGATGGCCGTGGGCGACCACTTCGCGGTGCTGATCCGTGGCGCCATCGCCGCCGATTTCCGCAAGGGCGAGAAGACCCGCGAAGAGATCGCCGACCTGATGGCGGGCGGGGAATCGATGGCCGATCTCGAGGCCTCGATCGAGGGCTACATGGAAACCCATGACGGCCATCCGCCGGCGCCGGCGCACTGACCCCGCATCCCTGACGCGGTGACTGCACTCCCTCCCTGACTGCATCACCTCCTCGGGGGCCCGGCACGGTCTCCTCCTGCCGGGCCACCGCCCCCAACACCCAAACCCCCACGGAACGAGATC
>NZ_JBYNAH010000238.1:0-7650 GCF_059781815.1 Salipiger sp.
TCACCATCCTCGCGCCAGAGCAGCGGGATCAGCCAAAGCAGCATGCCGATGAAGGGCAGCACGCGCGCGGCGTCGATCACCCTGCGGCGGCGGTAGGACTGCCGTTCGAGAAACACCGGAGGCTTGCCCCGGCGCGGCGGCCCGGCCTCTGTCATGAGGTCTCGGCCATCAGGGCGCGGACCTGCTCGAGCATCTCGGCGTTCGAGAACGGCTTGGTCATGAAGGCCGAGACCCCGGCGCGCTCGGCCATCTCGCGGTCGCGCGACTGGCCGCGGGCGGTCAGCATCAGAACCGGCAGATCGGCGGTGCCCGCCTCCTCGCGCAGCTCGCGCAGGATGTCGTAGCCGCTCTTGCCCGGCAGCATCACATCGAGAATCAGCAGATCCGGCGTGCTCGAGCGCAGCTTGTCATTGGCGGTGGTGCCATCCGAATGGGTATCCACCGTCAATCCTTCGCGCGACAGGATGAAGCTGATCGCCTCGATGATATTCGGTTCATCCTCGATCAGCATCACTCGTTTCGACATGACGTTCCCTTCCCCGCACCGGGCAGCCCGGCCCTCCCCGAGCCAAAACCGTCCTCCCCCTGTAAAAAACTTATCGCCAATGTGGCGGCGGGTGTCAAAAGATCAAAAGCCCTGCGCCAGACCGTCGCCCAGCAGCGACGGTTCGCGGCGGGCCGGACAGGCGGCACGCGGGCAGATGCGGCAGGTGATGCCCACGTCTTCCGGCGTCTCCGAGCTGCGCGGACCGGCGGGCGCGATCATCATATGCGCCTCGAACACCGGCTCGCGGTTGACCTGCGGCGGCCCCGAGGGCTGGGCAAAGGCCATCGCGGTGACCGCACCGCTCTGGCGACCGGCGGATTGCAGCACCCGGCTCAGCACTGACATCGGCCGGCTGAGCGCCGCGAAGAGCGGCCAGAGCGGACAGTCGGCGCCGAAACGGGGGATCGGGAAATCCGGCAGCGGTTTGCGGAAGGTGAACACGCCCGAGGCGTCGCAGATCGCCAGCCCGACACTGCCGCAGGGCGCATCGGGCGGCAGCGTCGCGAGCCGGCGCATGGCGCGCGCCGGATCGGTGCCGAAGCGCCGCGCCAGCGCCAGCGGGTCGGTGCCGGTCACCACCACCGCCTCAAGCACCTTGTCGAGCGGCATCACCGCCGCGTCCTCGGCGTAGCGCCGGAAGGCGCGGCGCAGCAGCGCCCGGGCGATCGGCGAGAGCTCGCGCCCGAGATCCTCGGCGACCGGCTCGGGGCCCTCGCCCGCGTCGAGCGCGGCGATATGGTACTGCGCCGCTTCGAACAGCGCGTCGACCTCTTCCTGCGGCGTGCCGCTTTCCGCCGCCGCCTTGCCCTCGGCCTCGAGATAGGAGGCGAGGCTGCGGCTGCTCTCGGCCAGTCGCGCGCTGTCCTCATAGATGTTGCGATGGAAGCGGCGCTGCCAGTCCGGGTCGATCTCGCCGGGCTCGGCCAGAATCGAGGCGGTGGAGCGGATCGAGGTCACGGTCGACAGCATCTCGTGCAGCGCGTCGGCAAGATGCGGGTCATGCGCCAGCCGGTCGGTCAGCGCCTCGACGCTGCGCTCCAGCGTCTCGATGCGCGCGCGGCTGTCGGCAAGCAGCCGCGCCCAGCCCGGAAACCGGCCCGCGAACTCGTCGAGCCGGTCAAGCTCGGCCCCGGTGTCGCCCTCGCGCAGCGCCGCCTCGCGCAGGGCGCCGATCAGCGTGGCCTCGGCGCCCTCGGTCAGCACCGACGGCTCGACGCCCAGAATGTCGGCGAGATCGAGCAGCAGTTTTCCGCCGATTCTGCGCCTGTTGTGCTCGATCAGGTTGAGATAGGAGGGCGAAATATCGACACGGCGGGCCAGTTCGGCCTGCTTCATCCCGAGGATGATCCGCCGTTCGCGGATACGGGAGCCGGTCAGCGTGTCGCGCGCCATAGAGCCTTTCCCTGTCCTTTCAACGCGTTTCTGCGTTGCAACATAAATTCATTTACAGAAGACTGTAGTATACTGTTCAGTCGTTGACAAAAAAATTGTTCCTCACAAGGCAGTTGTTGATCGGTTTACCCATACCGAGAAATACTGAATTTGCACTCAGGGGTGCACGCGCCGAGGGGAAGAGGAGCCCGTCCGCGCACTTTTACAAAATGGGAGGATTTTCATGTCCAAGACGACTCTGACTCGCCGTGGCGTGCTGAGAACGGGTGCCGTTGCCGGCGCCGGCGTCGCGCTGCCGACGATCTTTACGGCCTCGTCGGCCCGCGCCTTCACCAACGAGCCCACCGGCGGCTCGGTGACGCTGGGCTTCAACGTTCCGCAGACCGGCCCCTATGCCGATGAAGGCGCCGACGAGCTGCGCGCCTACGAGCTGGCGGTCGAGCACCTGAACGGCGGCGGCGACGGCGGCATGATGCAGACCTTCTCGTCGAAGGCGCTGGAAGGCTCGGGCATCCTCGGCAAGAAGGTCGAGTACGTCACCGGCGACACCCAGACCAAGTCGGACGCGGCGCGCGCCTCGGCCAAGTCGATGATCGAGAAGGACGGCGCCATCATGATCACCGGCGGCTCGTCCTCCGGCGTGGCCGTGGCCGTTCAGGGCCTCTGCCAGGAAGCGGGCGTGATCTTCATGGCCGGCCTGACGCACTCGAACGACACCACGGGCAAGGACAAGAAGGCCAACGGTTTCCGTCACTTCTTCAATGCCTACATGTCGGGCGCGGCGCTCGCGCCGGTGCTGGCCAAGGCCTATGGCGAAGACCGCAAGGCCTATCACCTGACCGCCGACTACACCTGGGGCTGGACCCAGGAAGAGTCGATCAAGGCCGCCACCGAGGCGCTTGGCTGGGAGACCGTCGAGGCGGTGAAGACCCCGCTCGCCCAGACCGACTTCTCGTCCTACATCGCGCCGGTTCTGAACTCGGGCGCCGACGTGCTGGTGCTCAACCACTACGGCGGCAACATGGTGAACTCGCTCACCAACGCGGTGCAGTTCGGGCTTCGCGAGAAGCAGGCCAACGGCAAGAACTTCGAGATCGTCGTGCCGCTGTTCTCGCGCCTGATGGCCCGCGGCGCCGGTGAGAACATCAAGGGCATCCTTGGCTCCACCAACTGGCACTGGTCGCTGCAGGACGAGGGCACCAAGGCCTTCGTGAAGTCCTTCGGCACCAAGTACGGCTTCCCGCCGAGCCAGGCCGCGCACACCTGCTACGTGCAGACCCTGCTCTATGCCGATGCCGTGCAGCGCGCGGGCTCGTTCGATCCCTGCGCCGTGGCCGAGGCCCTCGAGGGCTACGAGTTCGACGGTCTGGGCAACGGCCCGACCCTCTACCGCGCCGAAGACCACCAGTGCTTCAAGGATGTGCTCGTGGTGCGCGGCAAGGAGAACCCGACCTCGGAGTTCGACCTGCTCGAAGTGGTCGAGATCACCCCGCGCGGCCAGGTGGAATACGCGCCCGATCACCCGATGTTCGCGGGTGGCGCGCTCGGCTCCTGCAACCCGGGCGTCTGATCCAAAAAACAGAATACGCCTGCTGATCGCGTTGTCAGCGGCGTATCCCCAGCGTTCCCGGCTTTCCGCCGGGAGCGCACACCCATTCTTTGACCTCGAAGGCCACGGATCATGGACGCAATCATCCTTCAAATTCTGAACGGGCTCGACAAGGGCTCGGCCTATGCGCTGATCGCCCTTGGTCTGACGCTCATCTTCGGCACGCTTGGTGTGGTGAACTTCGCCCACGGCGCGCTGTTCATGATCGGCGCCTTCTGCGCCGTCACCCTCAACCGGCTGCTCACCCTCTCGCACCAGGTCGTCGACGAGACCCGCACCGACTTTCTCGGCAACCCGCTCAAGGTCGACGTTCCTTACGTTCAGGACATCTTCGGCGAGGTCACCGGGGCCGCGATCATCGACTGGTCGGTGCCGCTGGCGATCCTGTTCTCGATCCCGATCATGATCGGTTTCGGCGTGCTCATGGAGCGCGGCCTGATCAAGCATTTCTACAAGCGCCCGCACGCCGACCAGATCCTCGTGACCTTCGGCCTCGCGATCGTGCTGCAGGAGATCATCAAGCAGATCTTCGGCGCCAACCCGATCCCGACCCCGGCGCCCGACGTGTTCCGCGGCTCGTTCGATTTCGGCACCATGCTGGGCTTCGATCCCAACGTGATCATCTATCCGTACTGGCGCCTCGTCTATTTCGCCTTCGCGGCGATCATCATCGGCGCGGTCTTCGCCTTCCTGCAATTCACCACCTTCGGCATGGTGGTCCGGGCCGGCATGGCCGACCGCGAGACCGTGGGCCTTCTGGGCATCAACATCGACCGCCGCTTTACCATCATGTTCGGCCTCGCCGCCGCCGTGGCGGGCCTTGCGGGGGTGATGTACGCCCCGATCAACTCGCCAAACTACCACATGGGCATGGACTTTCTGGTACTGAGTTTCGTGGTTGTGGTCGTCGGCGGCATGGGCTCGCTTCCGGGCGCCGTGCTCGCCGGCTTCCTTCTCGGCATTCTCGAGAGCTTTGCGTCGATGAACGAGATCAAGTCGATCCTTCCCGGCATCGACCAGATCATCATCTATCTCGTCGCCATCATCATTCTGCTGACCCGTCCGAGGGGCCTTATGGGCCGCAAGGGCGTGATGGAGGACTGACCCATGTTCGGACTCGGCAAAAAAGACCTCACCCTGTTCCTGATCGTCGCGGTGATGGCGCTGTTCGCGCCCTTCATCCTGAACCCCTTCCCCACCGATAGCGGCATGGCGCAGTTCAACGCGGGCTATCCCGACCTGATGCAGCGCTTCGTGATCTTCGGCATCCTTGCGATCGGCTTCAACATCCTGTTCGGCCTGACCGGCTATCTCAGCTTCGGTCACGCCGCCTTCCTCGGCGTGGGCTCCTACGCGGCGGTGTGGATGTTCAAGCTGCTGAGCATGAACGTGCTCCCGGCCATCATCCTGTCGATGATCGTCTCGGGCCTGTTCGCGGTGGTGATCGGCTATGTCTCGCTGCGCCGCTCGGGGATCTACTTCTCGATCCTCACGCTGGCCTTCGCGCAGATGAGCTACAACCTCGCCTACTCGGTGCTCACCCCGATCACCAACGGCGAGACCGGCCTGCAGATCACCCTCGACGATCCGCGCATCCTCGGTGTCTCGGCAACCGCCGATGGCGGCATCCCGGTGACCAATCTCTTCGGGCTCGAGATGCGCAGCTTCGAGACCCTCAACATCGGCCCCTGGGCGTTCCAGTTCTCGGTCGGCTACTACGTCGCCGCGATCATCATGCTGATCTCGTTCTACGTCGCGATCCGGATCTTCCGCTCGCCCTTCGGGATGATGCTGCGCGCCATCAAGTCGAACCAGAACCGGCTTTACTACACCGGCCTCAACGCGCGGCCCTACACGCTCGCGGCCTTCGTGATCTCGGGCATGTATGCCGGGCTTGCCGGCGGCCTGCTGGCCTGCATGGACCCGCTCGCAGGCGCCGAGCGCATGCAGTGGACCGCCTCTGGCGAGGTCGTTCTGATGACCATCCTCGGCGGCGCCGGTACCCTGATCGGGCCGGTTCTGGGCGCGGGCTTCATCAAGTATTTCGAGAACATCTTCTCGAAGATCAACGACCAGGTCGTGCACGGCTGGGTCTCCTTCCTGCCCGACGGGCTGGAGAACTTCGTGGTCGCCATCATCCACCCCTTCGTGGGCAAGGGCTGGCACCTGACGCTGGGCCTGCTGTTCATGCTGATCGTGATCTTCCTGCCCGGTGGCCTGGTCGAAGGCGGACAGCGCATCTCGCGCCGCCTGCGCCGCAAACCGGCCGAGGACGACGCCAAATCGGCCAGCACCGAACCCGCTGAATAAGGAGAGCGAGAATGGGCATTCTTGAAGTCAAGGACGTCAACAAGCGCTTCGGCGGGCTGAAGGCGCTGTCCGAGGTCAACCTCTCGGTGGTCGAAAACACCGTGCACGCGATCATCGGCCCGAACGGCGCCGGCAAGTCGACGCTGCTCAACTGTCTCGTCGGCAAGCTGATCCCGGACACCGGCTCGGTGATGTTCGACGGCCAGTCGGTGCTGGGGCGGAAACCGTTCGAGATCAACCAGATGGGCATCAGCCGTGTGTTTCAGACGCCGGAAATCTTCGGCGACCTGACGGTGATGGAGAACATGATGATCCCGCTCTTCGCCAAGCGCGACGGGGTCTTCCGCCTGCACGCCATCGAGTCGGTCGAGAGCGAGTCCGAGCTGCGTGACCGCGCCGAGAAGATGCTCGACGACGTCAACATGCTCGACAAGCGCAACATGCACTCGGCCTCGATGTCGCGCGGCGACAAGCGGCGGCTCGAGATGGCGATGTGCCTGGTGCAGGAGCCGCGGCTGCTGCTCCTCGACGAGCCGACGGCTGGCATGGCGCGGGCCGACACCAACAACACCATCGACCTGCTGAAGGAGATCAAGGCGACCCGCGACATCACCATGTGCATTATCGAGCATGACATGCACGTGGTGTTCAGCCTCGCCGACCGGATCACCGTTCTGGCGCAGGGCACGCCCCTCGTCGAGGACGTGCCGGAGAAGATCAAGGGCCACCCCAAGGTGCAGGAAGCCTACCTGGGCGAGCACGCGTAAGGAGACCAGGGAATGAACGTCAGACCGGATTTTTCCAAGCACGGCAACAAGGCCGAAACCGCCCCGGCCTTCCTCTCCGTATGGGACATGCACTCCTATTACGGCGAGAGCTACATCGTGCAGGGCATCAACTTCAACGTCCACGAGGGCGAGATCCTCGCCCTTCTGGGCCGCAACGGCGCCGGCAAGACCACGACGCTGCGCTCCATCGCGCGGATGGACAGCCCGCAGGTGAACCACGGCGAGATCTGGCTCGACCACCAGCCGCTGCACACCATGACCTCGTATCAGGCCGCTGCCGCCGGGCTCGGCCTCGTGCCCGAGGATCGCTGCATCATCCCCGGCCTGACGGTCGAGGAGAACCTGCAGCTGGCGCAGATCGCGCCGCCGATCGGCTGGTCGCTCGAGCGTCTCTACGATCTCTTCCCGCGGCTCGGCGAGCGCCGCAAGCAGGAAGGGGTGACGCTTTCGGGCGGCGAGCAGCAGATGCTGGCCATCGCGCGCGCTTTGGCGCGCGATATCAAGGTGCTGCTGCTCGACGAACCCTACGAAGGTCTTGCCCCGGTCATCGTCGACGAGATCGAAAAGACCCTGCGCCACGTCAAGGAGCAGGGCATGACCACGATCCTCGTGGAGCAGAACGCGGTGCGCGCGCTGCAGCTCGCCGACCGGGCGATCATTCTCGACACCGGCTCGATCGTGTTCGACGGCACCGCGGCGGAGGTGCTCGAAAACGAGAGCCTGCGCGCCGAGTATCTCGCCATCTGAGTCACGATTTCAAAGACTTGCGCGCGGCGGGCTCGATCCGCCGCGCCGTTACCGCCTCTTTGGCCGGGTAACAAGTGCAAAATTTCAGCGCGGGTTGCTGAAACATTCCACCAAATGCCTATTGCCATCCCTCCCTTGGCGCGCTTCCCTTGCGCATCGAATTCCGAGGAGGAGGAGACCCCACATGTCCGCACCCTACCCGCCGTCATCCGACTTCGCGTCCAAGGCGCATGTCGACGCTGCGAAATACGACGAGA
>NZ_JBYNAH010000239.1:0-7629 GCF_059781815.1 Salipiger sp.
GGTCGTACCCAGCCGAGGACTTGCGCGCTTCGCTGCCGGTGCGGATCACCGTGCCGTCGGCCATCACCGCCTCGAGCGCCAGTACGTTCTCGCGCATGGTGCCGTAGCGCACCGCCGTGGTGCCCGAGGCGCGCGTCGCGGCCATGCCGCCAAGCGAGGCGTCGGCGCCGGGATCGACCGGGAAGAACAGCCCCGTGGCGCGCAGGTCCTCGTTGAGCTGCTTGCGGGTCACCCCGGGCTGGACCACCACGTTCATGTCCTCGGCATGGACCTCCAGCACCTTGTTCATGCGCGAGAAATCGAGGCTGATGCCGCCATTGACCGCCAGATGCTGGCCCTCGAGCGAGGTGCCGGTGCCGAAGGCCACGATGGGCACGCCATGCTCGGCGCAGATCCGCACGATGGCTGAAACCTCTTCGGTGCTCTCGGGAAAGGCCACCGCGTCGGGCAGCACCTCGTCGTAATGCGCCTCGTTGCCGGCGTTCTGCTGGCGGGCGGCAAGGGCGGTGGAAAAGCGCGGACCGAGCAGCTGCCCGAGCGCGTCGAATGCGGTCATCTTGGTGGTCTCCGTGCGCCGGGGAATGCGCTTGCATTCGGTATACCAGCCGGTGACACTGTGGCAAGCAACTGCCGGAGGGGAAGCGCCCCAACCGGCCGGCAAGAGGGCGCGAAACGGCGCCGAGGGAGGAGGGCTCATGACCCGGAGCATCGTCATCACCGGCGCGGGCAGCGGCATCGGCCGCGTCACCGCGCAGGCATTCCTGAAGGACGGCTGGCGCGTGGCGCTGGTGGGCCGCCGCGAGGCGCCGCTGCGCGAGACCGCCAACGGTGATCCCAATGCGCTGGTGCTGCCCTTCGACGTTGCGCAGCCGGAGGCCGTCGAGCGTGGATTTGCCGAGGTGGCGCAGCAATGGGGCCGTATCGACGCGCTGTTCAACAATGCCGGCATCTTCACCAAGGGCGCGCCGATCGACGAGATCCCGGTCGAGGACTGGATGCAGCTCTGCGCCGTCAACATCACCGGCATGTTCCTCTGCGCTCGTGCGGCCTTTGGCCAGATGCGCCGGCAGGACCCGCAGGGCGGGCGCATCATCAACAACGGCTCGATCTCGGCGCATGTGCCGCGCCCGGGCTCGTCGCCCTACACGACCTCGAAACACGCCATCACCGGGCTGACCCGCTCGATCAGCCTCGACGGGCGGGAGTTCAACATTGCCTGCGGCCAGATCGACATCGGCAACGCGCTGACCGAGATGGCCGCGCCGATGGCGGTGGGGGTCAAGCAGGCCAATGGCGAGATCGCCCCCGAGGCGGTGATGGATGCCGAGCATGTCGCGACCTCGGTGCTGCACATGGCGGGGCTGCCGGTCGATGCCAACGTGCAGTTCATGACCGTGATGGCGACCAAGATGCCCTATATCGGGCGGGGCTGAGCCGGGATGGACACGCCGCAGGACACGCTGGCCGAGCAAATCGCTGCGCAGCTGCGCCGGGCGATCCTGTTCGGCACGCTACCGCCCGATGCGCCGATCAAGGAGCGCGACACCGCCGCCGCCATGGGGGTGAGCCGAACGCCGATGCGCGAGGCGATCCGCATCCTTGCCAAGGAGGGGCTGGTGGTACTGCGCCCGGCGCGCAGCCCGGTGGTGGCGCGGCCCTCAATCAAGGAGGTGCGCGACCAGGTGGTGGTGCTGCAGACGCTCGAGCAGCTCTCGGCAACGCTGGCCTGCGAGGCCGCCACCGATGCCGATCTCGACGAGATCGAGGCGCTGCACCGGCGCATCTCCTCGAGCTACGATCAGCTCGATGCGCTCGACGCCTTCGAGCTCGACATGAGCTTTCACCGCCGCATCGCGCGGGCGGCGCATAACGCGGCGCTGGCGCAGACCCACAACCGCTATCTCGCGCGGCTGTGGCGGGCGCGCTACCTCTCGGCCCGGATGCAGCGCAACCGTGCGCGCGTCGTGGGCAATCACGAAATCATCCTGCAGGCGCTCCGGGCCCGCGACGTGGACGCGGTGACCCGCGCCGTCGAAGAGCATCTGGCGAGCCTCGCAGACGACATCGCCGCCGCCCTCGAAGCCGAGGCGGCGGCCGCAGACCAGGAGGACGAGACATGAAACTGATGCGCGTGGGGCCGAAGGGCGAAGAACGCCCGGTGGTGCTGGACGGCCAGGGCCAGATGCGGGATCTCTCCGGCGTGGTGCCGGATCTTGGCGGGCAGGGCGTGTCGCTCGAGGCGCTCGAGGCGATCCGCGGGCTCGATCTCGCGACGCTGCCGGTGCTGCCCGAGGGGGTGCGCATCGGGGCTTGCCTCGCGTCGGTGCCGAACTTCTTCTGCGTCGGTCTGAACTACGCCAAGCACGCCGCCGAGACCGGCGCGCAGCCGCCGAAGGAGCCGATCCTGTTCTCCAAGGCGGCCTCGGCGCTGGCCGGGCCGAACGATGCGGTGACGATCCCGCCGGGCTCGGAGAAATCCGACTGGGAGGTCGAGCTCGGCGTGGTGATCGGCAAGACCTGCTGGCAGGTCTCCGAGGCCGATGCGCTGAGCCATGTGGCCGGCTATTGCGTGGTCAACGACCTGTCGGAGCGGGCCTGGCAGATGGAGCATGGCGGGCAGTGGATCAAGGGCAAGTCGGCGCCGGGCTATGGCCCCTGCGGGCCGTTTCTGGTGACGGCGGACGAGGTCTCCGATCCGCAGGCGCTGCGCCTGTCGCTGGCGCTGAACGGCGAGACGGTGCAGGACAGCGACACCTCTGACATGATCTTCGGCGTGGCCGAAATCATCTCCTACATGAGCCGCTTCATGGAGCTGGTGCCGGGCGACCTGATCGCCACCGGCACGCCTTCGGGCGTTGGCCTCGGCATGAAACCGCCGCGCTTCCTGCGCGCCGGCGACGTGATGGAGCTGAGCGTCGAGGGGCTCGGCACCCAGCGGCAGGAGATGATCGCGGGGTAGCAGCGGATCTGCGGCAAAGCCCTGCCGGGGCGCAGCGTTGCGCCCTGCGCCGCCCCGGTCGCGATACGCCCCGCGTGACGCATCGTGACGCGCTTCGTCTCGGGCAAGAGAGGAGCGCGCCTGACGGCATCTCGTCCTCGATGGCGCGCAGCCGCAGGGGCAGTGCTAAACCGGCTCGCGGGTGTCGGGAGCGGTCGGACCCGGGACTGCGGTCAGCCGCTTCAGCCCGTGAAAGTGGTAGAGATCCGCATAGCGCGGCGTCTCTGCCAGCCGCAGCCCCGGGCAGCGCGCAAAGAGGATCGGCAACGCGACCTGCAATTCCAGCCGCGCCAGTGGCGCACCGACGCAGAAATGCGGGCCGCCGCCGAAGGCATGATGCGCAGGCGCCTCGCGCGCCGGGTCGAAGCGATGCGGATCGTCATAGACCTGCGGATCGCGCCCGGCGGCCCCCAGCAGCAGCCCGACCTGATCGCCGCGCCGGAACCGGTGGCCGAAGAGCTCGACCTCCTCATAGGCGTAGCGGGTGAAGAGATGCAGCGGGGGATCGTGGCGCATGATCTCTTCGCAGACCGGCGCGGCGGTCTCTGCGGTGATCGGCGTGCCGGTTTCGAGCAGCGCCTTGATGCCGTTGCCCATGCTGTGCACCGTCGCCTCGTGCCCGGCATTGAGCAGCAGGATGCAGGTGGTGATCAACTCCTCGGTCGAGAGCTTTTCGCCGGCCTCCTCGGCGGCGATGAGCTGCGACAGCAGATCGTCGCGCGGATCGCTGCGGCGGTCGTCGATATACCCGGTCAGAAAAGCCGAGAACTCCGAGGCGGCACGCGCCGCCGCGTCCTCGATCTCGCGCGTGCGGCGGGCTTGATACATCGCCACCATCGCGTTCGACCAGTCGAGAAGCTGCGGCGCCATGCTGTCGGGCACGCCCAGCAGCCGGGCAATGACGATCACCGGGATCGGCTGGCAGAAGGCGGGCAGCAGGTCGACCTCGCCCTCGGGAAAGGCGTCGATCAACCGATGCGCCAGCGCCGCGATCTCCGGCCCCAGCGAGGCGATGCGCCGAGAGGTGAAGGCGCGCAGCACCAGCCCGCGCAGGCGGGTGTGCCGGGGCGCCTCGAGCTCGAGCATGGAATGGGCCTCAACCTTGTAGAAGGCGGCCAGATGCTCGGGCACCGGCTGCGCCAGCTCGGACGGGATCTCGCGCCCGAAGCGGCGGTCGCGCAGCAGCGCGTGCACCGCGCGGTGCGAGGCGGCGCAGACCATGCCGTACTCTTCCCACCACGCCAGATCGCCGCCCGCGCGCAGGCGGTCGTAGAACGGGTAGGGGTCTTGCACGAAGGCCGGATCGGTCGGGGATTGCGAGAAGCGCTGCATGCGCGCGACCCTGCCTCCACGCCGCTTCCCTGACAAGACGGCGCTTGCTATGTCTCCGCCATGAAGCGGAAACTGCATCACAGTCGCGGCGCGCTGCTGGCCCTTGCCCTGACCACCACCGCGGCGCTGTCGGGGGCGGTCTGGCATTACGGCTACCTGCAGGCGCTGGAGCCGCTGGCCGCGCGCGGGCAGAGCGATCTCGAGCTGGCCTCCGAGCGGCTCGTGACCCAGCTGCAGCGGTTCCGCGAGTTTGCCGTGCTGAGCGCCGAACACCCGGCCCTGGCCGGGCTGCACCATTTTGGCTCGCGTCGCTCCGCCGAGGCGATGCTGCTGCGTGGGGCCGACCGGTCCGGTGCGGCGCTTGCCGCCTATGTCGATCCCGAGGGGCGCATCCTGGCCGAGTCCGAGCCCGGCCTGCCGGACTGGGTGCTCGAGGGCGCGCCCTTCACCCGCGCGCTCGACGGCGCGCTTGGCATCGCTCACGGGGCGGGGCCGGAGGGCATCGACCGGGCCTTCTACTTCGCCGCCCCGAGCTTCGGCCTGGATGGGGCGGTGCGCGGGGCGCTGATCGTGGTGATCGATATCGCGCGGCTCGAGCGGGACTGGCGCGGCTCGCTGCCGGCGGTGTTCTTCACCGACAGCGCGGGCGAGATTTTTGCCACCAACCGCTCCGAGCTGCTGGGCTGGCGTCGCACCGGCCCGGCGGAAGTTGTCACCCCCGATGGCACCCGCCGCGAGATCGCGGTCCAGACCCCCGGCGGCTACACGGTCTGGCAGCAGCGCTTTTCGCCCTACGTGCCTGCTCATGCCCTCCGGCTCGAGAGCGAGCTGCCGGTGATCGGCATGACCGGGGTGCTGCTGATGGACACCGCGCCCGCCACCCGCCTTGCCGGTCTGCAGGCGGCGGTGGTGGCCTCGGTGGTGCTGTTCTTCGGTGCGCTGCTCTGGCTGGCGCTGGAGCGCCGCCGGGCGCTGGCCGAAGCCAATCTGGTGCTCGAGGAGCGGGTCTCGGCCCGGACCCGGGCGCTGCAGCAGTCGAACCTCGCCCTGCGCCGCGAGATCGCCGAGCGGCAGGAGGCCGAAGCGGCGCTGAAGCGGGCGCAGGCCGAGCTGGTGCAGGCCTCGAAGCTGAGCGCTCTGGGCAAGATGAGCGCCGGCATCAGCCACGAGCTGAACCAGCCGCTCATGGCGATCCGCTCCTTCGCCGAGAACGGCGCCGCCTTCCTCGAGCGCGGCAAGCAGGAGCGCGCGGCGGAAAACCTCGGGCGCATCTCGGACATGGCGAACCGCATGGGGCGGATCATCAAGAACCTGCGCGCCTTCGCCAAGGCGGAGCCGGAGCCGGCGCGCCGGGTCGGGCTCGCGGCGGTGGTCGAGAGCGCGCTCGAGGTGCTCGCGCCGCGAATCGCCGAGACCGGCACCCGCATCGACTGGCAGCGGCCCGAAACCACGACGGTGGTGATGGCGGGCGAGGTGCGGCTGGGGCAGGTGGTGATCAACCTGCTGTCGAACGCCATGGACGCCATGGCAGAGAGCGAAACCCGCGCGATCACCATCCGCGTGGCGCGCGACGATGCCGCCGGACGGGTTCTGCTTACGGTGCGGGACACCGGGCCGGGAATTGCCGATCCGTCGCGCATCTTTGATCCGTTCTACTCGACCAAGGAGGTCGGCGCCGCCGAGGGGATGGGACTCGGGCTCTCGATCTCCTATGGCATCGTCGAGGGCTTCGGCGGACGGCTGCGCGGCGAGAACGTGCCGGGCGGGGCCTGTTTCACCGTCGAGTTGCTACTGGCGAGGGAGATGGCATGAGCGTGCGCAGGGTGCTTCTGGTCGACGATGACGCGGCGGTGCGCGAGGCGCTCGGCCAGACGCTGGAGCTGGCCGAGTTCGACGCCATCACCGCCGGCTCCTTCGTCGAGGCCAAGGACCGCATCGGGCCGCAATTCGAGGGCGTGATCGTCTCGGACATCCGGATGCCGGGGCGCGACGGGTTTCATCTGCTCGACTATGCGCATGAACAGGATGCCGAGCTGCCGGTGATCCTGCTGACCGGCGAGGGCGATATCCCGATGGCGGTGCGCGCCATGTCGGCGGGGGCCTTCGACTTCCTCGAAAAGCCCTGCGCGCCGCAGGACCTGATCTCGGTGATCGAGCGCGCGCTGCGCACCCGGGGCCTTGTGCTCGAGAACCGGCGGCTCAAGGCGCAGCTCGAGACCGGCGACCCGGCGGCCCGGATGATCTTCGGCATTTCGCCGCAATCCGAGACCCTGCGCGCGCAGGCCCGCGCCGCCGCCCGCGCCGGCACCGACGTGCTGATCCGCGGGGCGCGCGGCTCGGGCATCTCGAAGGTGGCCGAGGTGGTGCACCTGTGCTCGACCCGCGCCAAGGGGCCGTTCGAGAAGCGCTCGGCGGCGGGGCTGGGGCGCGAGGGGCTCGAGGCGGTGTGGGAGGCCTGCGCCGGTGGCACGCTCTTCCTCGACGAGATCGCGCAGCTGCCCGTCGACACCCAGTTGGCGCTGCAGGACAAGCTCGAGGCCGGCGGCGCACGGCTCATCGCCGGCACGGTCGAGGATCTAGGGCAGGCGGTCGAGGCGGGGCGGTTCTCGGCCGAGCTCTACTACCGGCTCGAGGTCATGCAACTGCGCATTCCGGCGCTGGCCGAGCGCCCCGAGGACATCCCGGTGCTGTTCCGGCACTACGTGGCGCAGGCGGCGGAGCAATCGGGCATGTCCCAGCCCGAGATCGGCGACGAGGTCATCGCCGGGCTGATCGCGCGCGACTGGCCGGGCAATGCGCGGGCGCTGATGTCGGCGGCGATGCGCTTCGTGCTGGGCCTGGGGGACGAGGAGACCGGTGGTGAGGGGCTGGGGCTCGCCGAGCGGCTTGCGCAGGTCGAGCGCTCGCTCCTGGCCGATGCGCTCAAGCGCACCGGCGGGCAGGCCAGCGCGGCGGCGGAGATGCTGAAGCTGCCGCGCAAGACCTTCTACGACAAGCTGGCGAAATACGGGCTGAGACCGGAAGAGTTTCGCTGACGCGTTCCCTTGCAGCGAGAGGCGCGCGGCGAGTGGCGCTTGACACCGGAGCCGCGCGGATCAGAGCGGCGTCGGGCGCCTGCGCGCGCAAAAGTCGCCCTTGGGTTGCGGCTGAATATATGCGCTAATTCCATATATTATTTATATATTTCAATATCTTGATTCACATCATCGCGTCCGCCTCGCCTGCTTGCTAGCGTTTTTGCATGACAAGAGGAGGGGAGCCGATGGTTTCAAAATATATCACACGTCGCGGAGGGGTCA
>NZ_JBYNAH010000240.1:0-7568 GCF_059781815.1 Salipiger sp.
GCCTCGAGCAGCAGCTCTGCCAACATGTCCGCACCGAGTTCGACGAGGTTCTTCTTGTTGAGGGCTTTTCTGGCCATCGGGCACTCCTTCTTCACTCGTTAGTGCCGGATGCCCCCGCGATGCTCAAGCTTTTCGCCGGCTCGTCTCGCGAGGCCTTCGAGCCTCTCGGCAACGGGCTCTTCGACAAGGTCCGTCAGGCATAATTTTAATAAAGTCGGTAATCGGTATAAGTTTTCATACTGATAAAAGTGATGACTCGGCAAAAAAAAGCTGGTGGATATTGGTGATCACAGACGTTGAAGGAGTGGACGACCATGACAGACAGAGGCGGTTCCGAGGAGACCCACAAGCGGCTTCTGGAGTTTCAAGAGACGTTCGGGGGCACCGAGTTCTTCGAGGATGGTTTCATCCGAACCGTCGAGAAGCTATTCTCACTGGTCGCCGTCATGTTGGGTGATGAAGCGGCGGAGATGTCTTTCGACAAGCTGCTTCAACAATCGTTGGGCGGATCAGGTGATGGCTGGCGCGACATCTTGGAGCGCGAATATAACGGTATCTATTCAGAGACGGCGCTTGGACAGCTGGTCCATGACTTGTCGGCCTATGCCGACTACGGCATTGTCGTCGCGCCCTGTCGCACGAGTGAGCAGCGCGAGGAGTTCCTGCGGTCGAAAATCCAAGACGCGGAAAGGTTTCTGTCTTTGCTGCCTGCGAATTTGTGGGGGCTAGAAAAGGAAACTTTGGTGAGGATTCTTCGTAAGGCCATCGCCCGATGGAAGGTCGACGAGGGGCTGCATATCGACGCTTTTGAACTTTCTTTGCTGTCAGGCAAGGCGCCGCAGACTGTAAAGAACAGCCTCGGCCGAAAAGGAAAGCCGATCATTGGCAATCAGCGGCGCATCGAAGCGCAAGATGCGCTCGACTGGCTCCGCTCCATCTCTAAACCGAAATTCTTGGTCTCGCTCTGGCGCTATCAGGACGACGAAGTGATCCTAGATGAGAACATCGACGGCAATCCTCGAGAGGTCGCCTTTGTCCCCGTGGCTTCTGACGGTTCGGTCTTTCACCCCGGAGCAGCGCGCGACGGTTCCTACATCGTAGGGGGCGAGGGGCAGGAACAGCCGGTCGAGGACTTCCAGAAGGCCTTAAGCCTGCTGCAGGGCATGTATCCACCGCAGTGGCGCCGACAGACGCCGAAGGGCTCATGGACACGTGTTCGCGGTGTGGACTGGCAGCGATATACCGTTGAAGAGCTGGAATTCCTCGCCGCCAAAAGCGCAGAATAAACGCTCCAACCAACTCTCACGACATTGCGGACATTTCCGACGCGCTCAGCACGCCTGCTGCGCGGAGTCGAAGTGTTGTCCGTCGGATTCTTGCTCGGGTCGGAGGGGGGGGGCTCCCCGCCGTCCGCCTCGCAAACCAGACGAGGAAACATTCCATGACTCAAATGATGCCGATCAGCCAAAGCGTAAGCCTGCGAAAAAGCCTGGCACGAGGATTTGCGCGACAGGTCTTCGATGCCGCGCGCCATGGCGACCCAGGTGATGCGGCTCTGTGGTCGGCGCTTGGTGAAATCCCTCGAAAGGGAAAGGGGCTCGCACGGTGGGCGGCGAAAGTCCGTCGTCTGCCGGGTGTCCTTTCGTTGACCCGGCGAAATGATGGCAAAATTGCAATCGAGATCCGCAAGGTCGCGACCGGCTACCGGATGACCAATCGCGGTGACGTTTTTGCCGAAGAGATACTGATATACACACGCTACCTCGTGTCATCGATTTCACGCCGGGGTTGCCTCTATCAGGCGCCGCGGGTGTCGTTCTCATCCCATTCGCTTCAGCGCTACGTGGAGCGCAGCAATGCCTCGCTCGGCGCGGGCTTCGAAGACGGTGTTTACGCCGAAGCCCGGCGTCTGCTTTCTCGCATGGAGGACGAGTTGTTCTTCGAGGATGGCGGGGATCACTATTTTCCGACGCGGGACGATGGCCTCTGGGCTGGCGCGCTTGAAGAAACAAATCGCGAAACATGGTGGCGGCCAGTTGACGACGAGTGGCCTTGCCTGTGGCTCGCCATCCGGACGTTTTTGTCTCCGGACCAGTTGCGCCCGACGGTTCGGGATCGCTGGGTCGAAGCGCGTGAAGACGACTCTCACCAAGGCGAGGCTGCAGGGCAACGAAGAGCAACCGCACCGTAGGCTGGCCGCCAAGCAGCATACAAGAATTCGAGCCGAAGTGAAATCGGCCGCTGAGCAGCTCCCAAGACAACCGAAGACTCAATCCCAACGGCACGACGTCGTGTGCACTGGCCATGCATGCACGCGACGGGAGTGCTGCCATATGCAGCGATGAAAGGAACATCACTATGCTTACTTCCAACTTCAAGCCGGTCATCTTGCGGCCCGTGGGCAATATGCCGGGCTTTGGCGCGCGATCCCTATCGTTCACGAGCCATGCCGAGCGGAGTCAGGATGAGCCTCACTACTTGGCTTCGCCAGAAATCCGGAGCAGCTATCGCTTGGGTGATGCGCCACATCAGCGGCGCTTCTTCGACCGGGTGTCACTCGTCCCGACGCTCGATCTCAGTGACTTCTTCTTCAGCGCGAAGGTAGATTTCGTTCAGATCAAGGCAACGAGTTATGGCTATGTCAACCGCGCCGATCTGTCGAAGGAAATATACCGCCGCGCGTATCAGCGCGTCTCGGTATCAGGTGATGGAAAAGGGCGGCTGAGCCTGAAGTTGCAGGATCCGTGGCGCTGGGATGTAGCCTCGGTCATCTCTGCCGTGCAGTCCATGCCTGGGCTGCACACAAAGGGGGAAATCGACAAGATCGAGGTGGCTATCGATGTTTCCCCGCGGTATTTCAACGCTGAATCTCTCAGATGGGCGATGACAGACCTGCTGTGGCGCCATTTCCTCCCTCCATCGTCAGTTTGGGATTTCCCCGGCGGCCAACCCCGCAGCGTCTACGGCGACGGACCTGTCGAATATCGCTTTCTCTGGAAGGCGCCGAGCGCCCGGAGCGCTCGCCCGAACGGCTGGACGATGGCGCACGTGGACATGATCCGAGCCGCGCGCAATGTTGAGTATGACGAAACGCTCGAGTTCCAGACACGGCTGAATCCATGGAACTACCAGCAACCCGCCGTGAATGGGACGACCTACTTCGGCAAGAAGAATGGCGAGGTCATGTTCAGGATCATGCACAAGCTCAAGGATCGGCAAGATCGGGCGAGCGGAACCGCCGAGATCCTTGATGACCAGGAGCGGAGATCACGGATCGAAGTGACACTTCGCGGCGACGCGCTCCGCCGTCACGGTCTGACAAGCTGCGACCATATTGGAGGTGGACTGCGCATGCTGCGAAAGGAGCTGTTCAAGTTCTGGTTGCCGACGATGTCAGCCACGCAGGGGCAGATCATATCTCCATTCGAGCTGGAGCGGTTTCAGCGAGGAGGGGTCTATGCCGTGCGGCAGGCCGCTCTGGCTGCAAGAGAGAAGGAAAACTACTTGAACCGCCGCGTTCGCGGTCGGCGCTACAGCACAAAGGGATGGCGGCGGATTGCGAACGATGACCATGAAGGGCTCCACGCGTTCTCGGCGTTGAACAAGCGATGCGCTGATGCTCTTCGCCGTGCGGAGAGATCGTGGGCCCGCTTGGACTAAGCGCTAGGTCAAGGTGGGACGTAGGCTTGGAGGGCAGGGGGGCTCGCGTAAGTATCAGTTACTAGTGACTGACACTTTCCGGACTTGATGATCATGCCGCGAAGTCGCCTAGGAGCGGGGTTTCAGCCCACAAAATAAGATGCTCGGCACAGACGCAGGCGCTGGAGCGCCTGCCTTATACGGGGGCCGCACTTGACGGCGGCGCGCGCTCAAAACCTGCAATGTCGCGGCCCCCGGGTCTGAAGATGTGCGCTATGTCCGACGGACCAAGCGCGATTCCGCGCTGCCCGCATACGCGGGGACGAACTGGTTGGCCCAAATCCAAGCTTGTGCCGACCTTGGTCCTGACAAGATGGTGGAAGCGGAACAATTTCAATCTCGGCCGCTTCTCCGAAATTGGCTGCTGAGGTGCGTCTCGCGGGCTGGGTGGTTGGGGTGGCACGCGACGTGACACGCCCACCTGGCGGCGCTTCTGAGGGCTCTCAGAGCTTGCTGAGTGTCGACGCGAGCCCGCGGCACAACCAATTCAGATTCTAGGCCCGTGACGTGACTGCAACTTCCAGTCTTCAGACTTTTCCCGCAACCCATTCGACCGTGACGCACGGGGCACCGAGCTTCGCAGGCACTTGAAAGAACGATTAATTTTGGCGCCCTCATTGAAGTGGGAGTTAATTGATGAAACCAATTGCTTAGCGCCGATTCGGATGTGGGATGCTGCGATTACACTTCGGGGTCGTGTTTTGGTTCACCGAAGACTTCGAGCTTGGTTGAAGGTCTGATACATGTCACTGATCTTGAAGATGGTCCAAGCCTTCCCGCGCGGTCGAAGCACAGAGGAATTGCTGGTTCTAGTGGGCGCCAGCTTTTCGCACGACAAGCGGCTCGCAGCGATTGGGGAGCTGGATTCTCTATTTCGCGATGGTCTTGTCGAGAAAGGGAATGACGGCCGCTGGCGCGCGAAAGCTAAAGGGCTGAAGCGCGATGAGGAACGCGGATCGGACTTGAGGGCAAAAAGCCCCGAGAGTTCTGGTGACATTATTCATGCTGCCAGTGCGGCCTTCCACTCGGAACCAGTCGCAACGGAAACGTTCGAAACGGATGGCGAAGGTCCAATCGGAATCGAGCCGCAGGCACTGGTGAGATACTGGCGTTCTGCGTTGCGGGCCGATCCACGTGGCGCAACGACCCAGGTTCTCGATAAACATGGTATCGAATGGTCGCTGATCTCCGGCCGTGGGCCAATCGCCCCTGACGATGGGCGGGCTTCAGTGATCTCCATTGACCTCGACGCTATCAATCCGGCGTTTCGAGAGGCCTTAGTCCGCAGGGAAGGTCACGAGAACGCTCTAGCTGTGGGTTGGCCGATAGCTGTCGGGCGTCGCGGTGGCGTTCCGTTTTTCCAGCCGGTCGGCATGTTTGCCGCAGCATGGAGCCGTGAGGGCGAACGCCTTGTCCTGACGGTTGATGCCGACGATGTTTTGGTAAACCCCGATTGGGTGAAGAGCGGTGCCAGAGCGAGCGGTTGGAACCGCAATGATCTTGCCGAGCTGTTCTTTGCTGATGATGGACTTGGCCTTCGCGCTGCGGACTTCGTGGAGAAGGTGAGAGTCGCAGTCGCGAGTCAGCTACGCGGGCGTATCGTTGGGGAAGACCTCTCCACGCAGCTTGATGCTTCCGCTCAGGGAATATACGACGCCGCAGCGATCTTCCTGCCGACCGACTCCTCTTTCACGGCGGGCGCGGCTCGCGATCTTGACGTGATTGCGACATGGCCGAGGGAGCGCCTTGCACGCACCGCTCTTGGCGCAGCAATCGGGCTGGAAGATCAGACCTCCCCGCAGCGAGCTACCCCAATTGATGCCGTTCCTCTGAACAAGGAGCAGTTGCGGGCCGTGAGATCCGCATGCAAAGCACCCTTGACGGTTGTCACCGGCCCTCCCGGAACCGGCAAGAGCCAAGCAATCGTCTCGATGGCAGCGTCAGTTCTCTCAGGTGGCGGTTGCGTTCTCGTGGCCTCCAAGAACCACCAGGCACTCGATGCAGTAGAGGACCGACTGGGGGCGCTTGCGCCAGGTGTCCCGTTTTCGATCCGAACACTAAATCCGATCGACGAGACGGACACAGACTTCAATGACGCACTCAAACAACTCATCAACAACGAAAGTGTATCGCGTGCGACCATCGTCGACGAATTCGCATTTGCCGAACTGAACGACGAGGCATCCAGAAGGAACGACGCGGTTGATGTAATCGACCAGATTGCAGAGCTGGAATGTGAAATTTCCGATGTTCTGGATCGGATTGAAGTCCGCGAGACGCATGGGCGCCCCGAGCGGTCGGACGCCCCGGTCGCCCGCCCCCAGAATGGTATTCTAGTTCGTCTTCTCGTCTGGCTTCGCTCAGCATTCTCCAAGCAACACACACAAGAAGTTTCGCCTGCCGTCGACGGTGCTAACCGGCTCGGAGCCAGTCTTGGAGAGCTTCGTCAGGTATTGGCCGAGCTCAGGGGCGCGAGGGACGCCCTCGGGACACCTGAAGACCCGATCGAAATGGGGGCGAGAATCCGGGAAGCCGCAATCAGACTCTTACCTACGATCCTCGCCTCACGCACACATCTGCCAGAGAGCCGGAGACGTGAAATCTCTGAAATCTACGACGACTGGACATTCGACGGGGGCAAGGGACACCCTCCTTCAGACCTTTCACAAGCGCTGATGTCTTACCGCCCTCTGTGGCTCGCGTCGATTTTGGGCACGCCTCGGCGCATCCCGCTTGATGACGGATTGTTCGATCTCGTCATCTTCGACGAGGCCAGCCAGTGCGACATCGCGACCGCTATCCCGCTATTCGCACGTGCAAAAAGGGCGGTCGTGGTCGGGGACGATCGCCAACTATCATTCATACCACAACTGGGTCAGGCTCAGGATCGCAACCTTATGCAAGCCCAAGGCCTGCCCGTTGCCAATATGGGCCGCTTGGCCCAGAGCCGTCGGTCTCTCTTTGACTTTGCTTCGCGGGTGCCAAGCGCCGAAAGGATTACACTGCGACACCAGTATCGCTCGGCTGGTCCGATCGTCGATTACATCAGTGAGAACTTCTACGGCAACCAGCTGCAAACCTCGTATGATCCGAAGCACTTGAACGTGCCAGAGGGGGTCCGCGCTGGCCTGGCGTGGGAACATGTTCCTTCGCCGGGAATTCCTCAGACTGGCAACGTCAATCCTGCTGAGGTCGGAGCGATCGTTCGGCATCTGAGAAAGCTGATCGTCGATGATGGTTACTCTGGAAGTATTGGCGTCATCACGCCGTTCCGAGCGCAGGTTGTAGCACTTGAGAACGCGATCTTTGCTGCGCTCGATGAACCCAAGCGCATCGCTTGTGAGCTGAAGGTTGGCACGGTTGACGGCTTTCAAGGTCAAGAGCGCGATCTCATCATGTTTTCGCCCTGCGTCGGCCCACGCAGCCCTCAGTCCGGCCTGACCTTCTTTCAGCGGGATACCCGTCGTCTTAACGTAGCAATTTCGCGGGCTCGGGCGGTGGCGATGGTGTTCGGCGATCTCGACTTTGCGCGCTCGGGCCAATCGAAAGCGCTGGTAAAGCTCGCTGCGAGGGCGACTGAACCGCGTGCGAAGAGAGGCGAAGGTGTCTTTGACAGCGATTGGGAGCGCAAAGTCTACCACGCGCTGAAAGAAAGAGGGCTAGATCCGCAGCCACAGCATGAAATCGCCGGTCGGAGGCTCGACTTTGCCCTCTTCGGCAGAAGCGGCGTGAAGCTCGATCTCGAGGTCGATGGGCGAAAATGGCATGAAAGCCCCGATGGTCGCCGAAAGACGTCAGACCTTTGGCGCGATCACCAACTGAAATCCCTTGGCTGGCGCGTCCGTCGGTTCTGGGTAGACGAACTAGCA
>NZ_JBYNAH010000241.1:0-7567 GCF_059781815.1 Salipiger sp.
TGCCCGAGCTCACCAACCGCGCCTCCTCGTTCATCTATGGCTGCTGGTACGACGCCAAGTACCTCGCCACCCATATCGGCGTGCAGCGCAACTACGACGCCTACGAGCGCACCTGACACCGGCCCGCCCACCTGACGGGCGGCGTTCCGGCCGTCGCGACGCAAGCGCCCGGCGTCGTGACACCCCACAGACAGAAGGACCTGCCATGAAGACCGTGATGTTTCTCAACGGCCCCAATGCCAATCTCTACGGGCTCGACCCGTCGGGCACCTATGGCAGCGACAGCTTCCCGCAGATCGAGGCCGCCTGTCTGGCGCGGGCCGAGGAGCTCGGCTTCAGGCTGGAGTTCCGCCAGTCGAACCACGAAGGCGTGCTGATCGACTGGATCCAGGAGGCGCGGCAGAGCTGCGACGGGCTGCTGATCAACGCCGCTGGCCTGACCTACACCTCGATCGCCATTCTCGATGCGCTGCTCGCCTTCGACGGGCCGATCATCGAATGCCACATGAGCAACATCTGGAAGCGCGAGCCCTTCCGCCACCACTCCTTTATCTCGAAGGCCGCCACCGGCGTGATCGCGGGGCTGGGCGTGCGCGGCTACCTGCTGGGTCTCGGCGCGATGAACGAGCTGATCTCCGAGGCGCAGGCATGACCGACACGCTGGTCTTCTACAGCGGCCCCGATCCGTTCGAGGCTTGGCGCGACGCGCTCGCGCCGCTGCTCGGCGACGATGTGCGGATCGAGAACGCCGACGCCGTCACCGACCCCGAGGCGGTGCGCTTCGCGCTGGTCTGGATGCCGCCCGAGGGTTTCTTCGCGCGGTTCCCCAACCTCGAGCTGGTGATCAATCTCGGCGCCGGTGTCGACCGGCTGGTGGCGCGCAACGATCTGCCCGACGTGCCGATCACCCGGCTCTCGGATCCCGAGATGGGCAAGATGATGGCCAGTTTCGCGCTCTTCGCGGTGCTGCGCCATGCCCGCGAGATCCCGCATTTCGAGGCCGCGCAGGCGCGCCGCGAATGGGCCTACCGCCATCCCAGGGCCGCCTCCGACATATCGGTCGCGGTGCTGGGGCTTGGCGAGCTCGGCGCGATGGTGGCCACCGAGGTCGCCCGGCAGGGCTTTGACACCCACGGCTGGGCTACTCGCCCAAGGGATTTGCCCGGCGTCACGGTGCATTGCGGCGACGACGCGCTTCCCGGCCTGCTCGCACAATCTGACATCGTGGTCTGCATGTTGCCGCTCACGCCGAAGACCCGGACCTGCGTCGACAGCACCGTCTTCGCCGCGATGAAGCCGGGCGCCGCCTTCGTGAACCTCTCGCGCGGCGAGGTGGTCGACGAGGACGCGCTGGTCGCGGCGCTGCGCTCGGGGCAACTTTCCGGAGCAACGCTGGACGTCTTCGCCAGCGAACCGCTGGCGCCCGAGCACCCGCTCTGGACGCTTCCCGGGGTGCTCATCACGCCGCATCTGGCCTCGGTGGCGCTGCCGAAGAGCGCCGCGCCGCAGATCGCCACCAATATCCGCGCTGTTCAAAGCGGCGGTGAATTGGTCAACGAGGTCTCGCGGGTGCGCGGATATTAGGCAACAGGAAAAACCCCATTTCCCCGATTGGAAAGCGCCCGCCAAAATACATCTTTTTCTGTTTGGAAACAGGCATTTGCGATGTTCGTTTGGTCCAGCCTAATCAGGAATTCGGAAATAGCAATTATCCGGCTCTGGCGTCTTCGGGCAGCCTTGGGTCAAGACAGGGACCCGACCGACAGGAGAAGCACGAAGCACAGACGTCCGGCCCACCGATCCTCTGCCGCAGTCAGCCCCGTCGCGACGGGCCCGCGCGCGGATCCCGCCATCCAGATTTCTTGCCCGTGACCGCACGGGCCGGAAGACCCCGCCGGATCCACGCGGTCCGGTCAATGACCCGGCGTGCCGAATGGCTGCGCCAATCGAACTCCCAACCAACAGGAACCCAACGATGAAACGTCTCCTTCTGTCCGCCGCCGCGCTGAGCCTCCTCGCTCCCGCCGCCTTCGCCGAAACCCTGGTCGTCAGCAGCTGGGGCGGCAGCTTCCGCGACCTGATCGACCAGACCATCGCCGCGAAGTTCACCGAGGAAACCGGTGTCGAGGTCGAGTTCATCACCGGCGGCACCATCGACCGTCTGAACCAGGCCAAGCTGAACAAGGACGCGCCGGAGAGCGACGTGACCTTCACCACCTCGCATATCGGCTGGCTCTACCACAATGACGGCCTGTTCGAAGAGCTCGACCTGTCGCGCATCCCGAACGCCGAGAACCTTGTCGAGCAGGCCAAGATCAGCCCCTCGCATATCGGCGCCTGGGCCTATGTCTACACCATCGGCTACCTGCCCGAGATGCTGCCCGAGGGCATCACCTTCGACAGCTGGGAAGACCTGTGGTCGCCCGAGCTCGAGGGCATGATCGCGGCCCCGGATTTCGACCCGTCGCACATCATCTCGGTTGCCGCCAAGCTTGAAGGCGTCGAGATCGAGAACTGGCAGGACGCCACCGACAAGCTCATGGCGCTGAAGCCGAACTTCAAGGCGTTCTACACCAACGACGCGAACTCGCAGCAGCTGCTGTCGACCGGCGAAACCCCGGTGCAGATCCTGCTGTCGATGAACGCCTATTACATGCAGTCGCAGGGGCTCGACGTGCAGCTGGCGATCCCGGAAGAGGGCGCCGTTCTGGGCGTCGACACCATGGGCATCACCACCGGCACCGACAAGGAAGAGCTGGCCTACCAGTTCATCAACGCCGCCCTCGATCCCGAGGTGCAGGCCAAGATCGCCGAGATCAAGAAGGGCAGCCCGGTGGTCTCGAATGTCGAGCTTCCCGAAGAGCTGGCCTCGCTGCCGGGCATCTTCACCACCCCCGAGCAGTGGGAAAGCCAGACCCTGATCATCCCGCACGAGCTGCGCGCCGAGAAGACCGCCGAATGGCGCCAGTGGTTCTCGGAAAACATGATCGCGGGCAACTGATCCTGCAACCGATGCGGCCCCGCGTGGGCCGCATCGCCGACCCGACCCGGCAGCCGCCGCGCTGCCGGGATACACTTCTACAGGAGCACCCGACCCGGATGTCGAAGCGCCCTTTCCTTGGCTGGTTTGCCTCGCCGTCGATCCTCATCGCCTTCGCGATCGCGGCCTCGTTCCTTGCCATCGTGCAATACAGCCTGCGCGCCCACGTGCCCGGCTCGCTCGATCCCGGCGGCTTCACGCTGGAGAATTTCACCACGCTGTGGAAGCTGGTCTACGGGCAGGCTTTCCTGAACACGGTGATGCTCTGCGTCTGGACCGCGCTCTTCACGCTGCTGATCGGCTACCCGCTGGCCTACGCCATGGTCCGCGCCAGGAGCGCCAGCCTGCGCAGCGCGATCCTGCTGATCTCGCTCACGCCGCTGTTCCTTGGCGAGATCGTGCGCACCTATTCGTGGATGATCGTGCTCGGCAACCGCGGCTTCGTGAACGCCACGCTGATGCAGCTGGGCCTCATCGACCGCCCCATCTCGTTCATGTTCACCATGACCGGCGTGGTCATCGCGCTGGTGCATTTCACCCTGCCAATCGTGGTGGTGATGCTGGCCGCCGCGCTGTCGCATATCGACCGCAACCTCGAGCGCGCCGCCACCTCGCTCGGCGCCGGCCGCATCCGCGTCTTCCTGACCGTGACGCTGCCGCTCTCGATCCCCGGCATCGTCGCCGCCACCTCGACCGCCTTCGCCTGGACATTCTCGGCCTTTGCCACGCCGCAGATGATCGGCGGCGGACAGGTGCAGACGATCTCGACGCTGGTCTACCAGGTCGGCTTCGCTTCGTTCAACTTCCCGCTGGCCGCCTCGCTGTCGCTGGTGGGGCTGCTCTTCACCATCGCCGTGCTGGCGCTGTTCAACACCGGCATCCGCAAGCTCGAACGGATGGGAGCGCACTGACCATGAGAAAGACCCCTCTCGATCACCTGCTCGACTGGTCCGGTCGCATCCTGCTGACGCTGATCCTCGGCTTCGTGCTGCTGCCCTTCGTCGTCGTCGCCATCGCCTCGTTCAACGACAGCGCCATCCTGACCTTCCCGCCCAAGAGCTGGTCGCTGCGCTGGTACGCCAACGTGTTCGAATACCGTGACTTCGCCGAGGGCCTGGTGAACTCGCTCAAGATCGCGGCCTTCGGTGCGATCATTGCGCTAATCGCCGGCGCGGGCTTCGCCTATGTGCTGAACCGCTACGAGTTCTCGCTCAAGACATTGCTCAACGGCATCCTGATGTCGCCGCTGGTGATCCCGAACTTCACCATCGGCCTCGGCCTGCTGATCCTCTCCGCCGCCGCGGCGCTGCCGCGCACCATGTGGCTGGTGGTGACGGTGCACGTGATCATCGTGCTGCCCTTCGTGGTGCGCTCGGTCTCCGTCTCGCTGCAGAATTTCGAGCGCCGCTACGAGCAGGCCGCCGAAAGCCTCGGCGGCAGTCCACGGCACGTGCTGCTGACCGTCACGCTGCCGCTGCTGATGCCGGGGCTGATCTCGGGCGGGCTGTTTGCCGCGATCCTGTCGTTCAACGAATTCACCGCCTCGCTCTTCGTGGTCAACCAGCGCACCCAGACGCTGCCGGTCGCGATGTACAACTATGTCCGCGAGTATGCCGACCCCACCCTCGCCGCCGTGTCGGTGATCTATGTGCTGGTCGTCGCCGTCATGCTGCTGATCGTCCACAAGCTCTTCCGTCTCGAAAAGGTCCTCAATGTCGAGTGAGATCTCTCCCGCCGCACCGAACTCCACCCGGGAGCATCCCGCCGTCCAGATCGACGGCGTGTCGAAATCCTTCTCCGGGACCGTCGCGCTCGAGCCGGTCTGGCTGAAGATCCGGCGCGGCGAATTCCTGACCCTGCTCGGCCCCTCGGGCTGCGGCAAGACCACGCTGCTCAACCTGATCGCGGGCTTCCTCGAGGCCGACAGCGGCGAGCTGTTCATCAACCGCGACCTCGTCACCCAGGTGCCGCCGCACCAGCGCGAGATCGGCATCGTGTTCCAGAACTACGCGCTGTTCCCGCATATGAGCGTGGCGCAGAACGTGGCCTACGGCCTGCGCACCCGCAAGGTGCCCAAGGCCGAGGCCGAGCAGCGGGTGCGCGAGGCGCTGGCGCTGGTCAAGCTCGAGGATTTCGCCGACCGCCGCCCGCGCCAGCTCTCCGGTGGCCAGCAGCAGCGCGTGGCGCTGGCCCGCGCGCTGGTGATCCGGCCGCGCGTGCTGCTGCTCGACGAGCCGTTCTCGGCGCTCGACCGCAACCTGCGCACCGCCATGCAGGTCGAGCTGAAGGAGATCCAGAGCCGGCTTGCCCTGACCACGGTCTTCGTGACCCACGATCAGGGCGAGGCGCTGAGCATGTCCGACCGCATCGCCGTCATGTCGCGCGGCCGCATCCGGCAGATCGGCAGCCCGACCGAGATCTACGATCACCCGCAGAACGAGTTCGTCTCGACTTTCGTGGGCGATGCCAACCTGTTCGACGCCGAGCTTGTCGCGGTCGACGGCGCGCGCGCCTCGCTCAGCGTGGGCGGCACGCCGCTGGCGCTCGACACCTATCAGGAGACGCTGCCCGCGCCCGGCCCGGTGACGCTCTTCGTCCGGCCCGAGCATTGCGCCCTCGCCGAGGCGGGCACCCCCGGCGCGATCCCGGCCACGGTGGCGCTCTCGGTCTATCAGGGCAGCTATGCCGAGCTGCATCTCGACTGCCCCTCCGCGGTTGGCGAAGATCACCGCGTGATGCTGCGCGTGCCGTCGCGGCAGGCGCTGCCCTCGGGCACCGCCGTCGCCATCGCCCTGCCAAGCTCCGGCCCGGCGATCTATGCCAAGGACAACACGGAGGCCGCGGCATGAGCGAGACCGTCCAGACCCTCACCGCGATCATCGCCAACGGCACCGGCGGCCCCGAGGTCCTCGAGCTTGTCGAGCGCCCGGTCCCCGCCCCCGGCCCGGGCGAGGTGCGGGTCCGCCCCCCCGCCCCCGGGGTCAACCCCCCCCACATCAAGCAACCCACGGGCGTCCTGCCCGCGCCCGCCGATGTCTCCGACATCCTCGGGCTCGAGGTCGCGGGCCGCGTCGAGGCCGCAGGCGAAGGCGTCGATCCGGCGCTGATCGGCCGCCCGGTGATGGCGCTCGTTAAGGCCGGCGGCTATGCCAGCCATGTCCTCGCCAAGGCAGACCAGTGCCTGCCGGTGCCCGAGGGGCTCAGCCTTACCGAGGCGGCGGTCCTGCCCGAGGGGCTCTTCACCATCTGGCACAACCTCTTCGAGCGCGGCGGGCTCAAGGCCGGCGACAAGGTCCTCATCCAGGGCGGCGCCAGCGGCATCGGCACGCTCGCGCTGCAACTGGCGCTGGCCATCGGCGCCGAGGTCATCGTCACCGCCGGCGGCCCCGAAAAATGCGCCCGGCTCGAAGCGATGGGCGTGCAGGCGATCGACTACCGCAGCGCCGATCTCACCACCGAAGTGCTGCGCCTGACCGGCGATGCCGGCGTCGACGTGGTGCTCGACATCCTCGGTGGCGAGGCGGTCAACGCACACCTCGCCTGCATGGCGCCCGGCGGCCGGCATATCGGGCTGTCCTTCATGTCGGGGATGATCGCGCCGGTCGATCTCGGGCTGGTGATGCGAAAGGGGCTGTGGCTCAGCTCCTCGACCCTGCGCCCCAAGAGCGATGCCGAGAAGGCCGCCATCGCGGCGGGCGTCCGCGACCACCTCCTGCCGCTGATCGGGCCGGGCAAGGTGCGCCCCGTCCTGTCGCAGGCACTGCCGCTGTCCGAGGCGCAGGCCGCCCACGCCGCGCTCGAGAGCGGGCAGAATTTCGGCAAGATTGCCCTCATCACAGACGAGGCCGCGACATGACCCTGACGCTCTACTGGGGCTCTGCCTCTCCCTTCGTGCGCAAGGTCATGGCGGTGGCTCATGAGCTCGGCATCGAGGCCGATATCGAGATCCGCAACACCGCCGCACACCCGGTGGAGCGCGACCGGCGGGTGCAGGCAGCCAACCCGCTCGCCAAGGTGCCCGCGGCGCAAGCCGCGGATGGCACGGCGCTTTATGACAGCCGGGTGATCTGCGAATATCTCAACGCCGCGCATGGCGGCGGCCTGTTCCCCGGCCCCGGCCCGGCGCGCTGGACCGCTCTGCGCCGGCAGGCTCTGGCCGATGGCCTGCTCGACGCGGCGCTGCTGATCCGCTACGAGACGCTGATCCGGCCCGAGCCGCAGCGCTGGCCGCTCTGGATCGAAAAGCAGCGCGAAAAGCTCTTTGACGCGCTCGCCGCGATGGCCGACGATCTGCCCGATGAGAGCTGCCACGACATCGGCGCCATCGCCTATGCCTGCGCCCTCGGATGGCTGAGCTTTCGCTTCCCCGATCTCGACTGGCGTACCCCGCATCCGGCGCTGGCCCAGTGGCACGCGCGGTTCGACACCCGGCCGGCGATGGCTGCCACCCGGCCCTTCGCCTGACCCCATTCCCCGGGCCACGTGCCCCCTGACAGAAAGACCGCTTCCCATGGCGCATTACCGTCA
>NZ_JBYNAH010000242.1:0-7560 GCF_059781815.1 Salipiger sp.
CAGACACACAGGCCTGACGCCAGAGGTCGATGTCGTCTCCATGTAGATATAGTATATATATGATATATTTTACCTATATAGATCTATATAAGAGATAATTGGGCTATTAGGGCCATTTAGGAGGGGTAGTATTCCCCCTATAACCCTCCCCCCTCATATATGGGACCCGTATCGATACCTCTTCGCTCCCGTCAAGCTCAGCGGGACCGAATTGCCATCTTCGCACGAGACAGCTACGCAATGACTCGAGTGACGGAGAGACGCTATGGGAAGCTCAGACCATGATCTAGATCGCCTCAGCCGGCTCTTGTTCGCGCTGCCACAAGAGAACATGCCCATGACGCTGAGTGAACTCGATGGGTACGTGACTGGCATACTTGCTTGCCCCAATGTCATTCCTCCGTCGGATTGGCTGCCTCATGTCTGGGGAGAGACGACCGAAGCGAACTTTCCCGACGAAGCGACGGCCAACGCCACCATCTCGGCGATCATGGCACACTACAACTCTGTCGCCGCGGAGATGATGAACTCTGCCTGGATCGAACCAATCTACGAGATCGACCAGAACAGCGACGACCTCCTTTGGGAACCTTGGGTCGACGGCTTCACGCGCGCGATGCGCCTCCGCCCGGAAGTGTGGGGCGATGTGCTAGATCAAGCAGATGAGGAAGCTCAGTCGTCCCTGATCTTCGTCATGGCGCTGCAAGAGCTCTACGAAGGGACAAGCAAGTTCTCGGACGAAGAGATTGACGAGATCGACGCGGAAGCTCCCGATCTGATCCCGAACTGCATTGCATCGATCCTCTGTGTCACGCGTCCCGAAATAGTCTTAGCGGCGGAAAGTGACAGTCGCGTCCCAGCCCGAAACAGCCGACCGGGTCGAAATGATCCATGTCCCTGCGGTTCCGGCCGCAAGTACAAGCAGTGCTGCGGAAGAAATTAGGCAAACGGTGGTTCGATCTCCGCGGTAACAGCAACCCTGTCTGGTTGATCTGTTCTCACCGCCAAACGATTGCGGGCAATGACCCGTCTCTGCCCAAAGCATCACAGCGTGCGAGGCGCAGCATGACGCCAGGCACCGACACAACGGGCGGGAAGCGGAAGCTCGCTGCGAGCGCCATGTACCATCCAAAAACTCCGAAATGCCGACTTTTGATATGCACCCGAGAGAGCGTAGTGCCCTTTTCTATAATCGCGGCGCCTCGAGCATCTTGGCGCATGGTCCGCTGCTTATGACGAAGTTAGCTGTCCAGCTTTGGACGACTAATCCACGATTGGGCGACGCAGGAGGACGACGACCTCTCCTTGCTGCCGATACACCTCCCCCTTCCTGTGCGGACCAATTCCATGTGCTCGGCTATAGGTGTAGCAATGAACAAGAAGCCGCTCGTAGAAGCTGTCTCCGACTGGAATCCAGCTGAAAGAAACCCACAGGAAGAAATCAGTTCAGAAAACGAACGCCGCCGAGGACGGCGCAGCGGATGAAGACGGCATGCCAGATCGCGAGCCGGTCCTCAGGGAGGGATATAACATCCTCTGAAAATCACTTCCTCCGAAAAGTCGACGAGCGCCGTGTTCACGAGGAGAAGGCCGACAACCGCCGGCGACGGGGGCATGCCGGCAGAGATCGAGATGCGGCAATCGCGCACAGGATCAGAGCCGGAGACCACATCAGTGTCAGCGTACGCTGCTCCGGCCGACGCAAGACAAGATCACGCCATACCTGCCAGCCGATGACCGCAAGAAACAGGGCGCTGTCCAGAAATGGCCCCTATGCGATACCCGCTTTGACAACGTCGTCAAGCTCGACCTCGGCGCCGTAGATGAGACGAGCCCCGAGGATTGGCAAAACCATGACACAAAGGGCGATCCTCAAGCGGCTTCCATCCGTCGCCACGATATCGGAGCTGCTATCCTACTCATCTGCTTTCCCAGCTTCATTGCGACGATTGCCTGGGGATCCGGTGGTCCGGATCCTGATGAGCGTCCGAGGTCTCACCAGGGCAACGGCGCGTCGGGCATGAGGAAGTCGACCTTGATGTCCTCCGTGCAGGACGTGTCGAGCTCGGCTGACGGGTCGTTCAGGAATGCGACCGTGATATCGTTGGCGCAGGGCTGGTAGGCAATTGACCCGTGCCCGGCCTCGGGCACGACGACATTGCGCGCGTTCGTCATGGCCTCCGTCCCGGCTTCGCCCCATTTCCATGAGGTCTGGTGGTCGAGCAGGCCGTTCATGGACAGTACCGGTATGTCGGTCTCGACGAGTTCATGAAACCCCTCGCGCGGGTGCTGCTCAAACATCTCGCAGACCCCAAAGTTCATGGCGCCGAAGTCCCTGAGGTCCGGCGTGTCGAGGAACGGCCAGGCCAGCGCGAGTTCATCCTGGTAGGCGTTAAACTTCTCCATTGAGTTGAAAGGCACCTGTTCCTGGCACCAGTAGATGTAGCCGTTAAACAGGCCGCCAAGCATTACCTCATACTTTGTGGCCTCGTCGTCGATGATCTCGAAGGTGCGCGCCAGGTCTTCCTCGGACATGACCGAAATCAGCGCCAGAAGATCCGATGCGCCCGGCTCCGGGAAGTAGGTGGAGACCCAGTCTGCCAGCGCCTCGGCCGTCTGGTCGCCGCGCTGGAGCAACGCATAGTCCCGAACGAGATCGAGCCTGTTGGCACGGTCCGGGATGGTCTGGACCAGTTCGTTGGATCGGGCCTCGAAGGCTTCTGCGACGGTTATGGACGTCTCCGTGGTGGACAGGTCGCTGCGCAACTGCATGAGGGCGGCGCTCGCCGCGTCGCTCATATCATCCATGGCGAAAGCCAGAGACGCGATGGTCTCCACCAGGGCCGCCTCGTCCGGGCTCAGCCCACCCGCATTGAAACTCGGCGGCTTCTCACTCTGGCCGTAGTCCTCGAAGAAGGCGTCAATCGTCGTCGTGTCACCTTCGGCAAGCTCGGCGTAGATGCGCGGCAGATAGGGAGTGATCGGCCGCAGGTCGTGCCAGTTGTTGCGCATATCGTAGGTCAGTTCCTGCAAATCGTCGGCTGTGATCTCGGCACGGCCCCGACTGGCTGGTATCGGTTCCTCGGTGATCCGGGCAAACGCCGCTTTCATGGTCTCGCCCAGGTCAGGATAGGCCGTGTTGCAGGCTTCGTCCTCTGCGCATTGCGTCACGAGGGCCTCGGTCATGTCGGCATATGGTTCGAGCAGGCCGACGTAGATGGACTCGGAAGCCGGGGCGACGCCGTCCAGCACTGCAGAGCGGACGCCTTCGGGAAAGCTGCGCAGCACTTCGAGGCCAAGCTGGGTCCCGTAGGAGATGCCATAGATGTTGTACTCGGGATATCCCAGAGCGGTCATCAGGGAGCGGACGTCATGCGCGTTGTTCTCAGTATTGTAGGCGGAGAGATCTGCTCCGGAGGCTTTGATTTCCTCGATGCAAGGCGCTGTCAGTGCGCCAAGATCGACGCCCGGGCCGGTGCCGGTCTCCATTTCGACGAGCCCGCCAAGGTTCTCGGCTACGAGCGAATAGCACTGCACGGTGGTGGACGAGAGTGCCGAAGCCCGCTGGTCGAATGTCACGATATCGCGGGTTCGGCGGTGATTGAGGTAGAGGCGGTTCGCGACCGGCCCCAGCATGTCGAGCGTGCCGGAAGCCGGGCCACCGTGCAGGTAGATCAGCGGGTCGGCAGCAGGAGACCGGCTCAGGCTGCCGAAAACGGCGAACTCGAGGGGAATACGGCGGCCCTCGGGGAGGTCATAGTCCTCTGGCACGCTGACCGTGCCGCAGATCATGGTGGTTCCTTCGACCTCGAGTGGACCTGGCGGATAGTCACAGGGTTCGACCGCGACGGGATAGCGATCGTCGTGGCCCCCCGCCACGAGTTGATCGAAATGCGCGTTTGTTTCAGGTGATGTGAGCGCCATGAGAGAGGCAAGAATTTGATCGGGTGTCATCGTTTTGTCCTCATCTGAATTCCCGTTCTCCGGGGTGGCCCGAGGGCGGAAACTATGCGCCTTGCCGCAGGCTCAGGTCGTCTCGGCGTTTTCCCGCGAGCGGGCTGCGCCGACGTGCCGAAGCATTCGGCAGTGCAAGTATGAACGGGACGACGATGACCGCCGAACAGGACACAACAGCGATCGCTGCTTGCCATTTGATCGGGCGCGATCCGCTCGGGGCCCCGGTCACATGGCACCGCCAGCGCGGCTCTGCCGCAAGGCACGCCACGCGATCACCAGGGAGACGATGAGCACGGCGGCCCCGATCAGACTGCCCTCGACGCCGAAGTTGCCGCCGGACACGAGCTCCGGCGATCCCGCGGCGGGGCCGATGGAGAACAAAGACGTCGCCGCCGGATGCCCGCTGACTGGCAGACCGTAGACGTTGCCCTGGAAGAAGTTCCACCCGGCATGAATGCCGCTGATCAGCCAGAGCGACCCCTGCTGCAGTGCCACGATACACGCGAACACTGCGTAGAGCAGGAGGAAGGACAGGATGAACGGGTCGAAGGACATATGAACTACGGCGAACAGCGCCGAACTCCCGAGGATCGCGACCCAGCCGGGAAGCTGGCGCGCGCCCATCTGCAGCATGTAGCCGCGCGTCACAGCTTCTTCCGTGGTGCCCTGGATCGCGAAGACGATCAGAAGCGGCAAAATTGGCAGCAATGCGGACAAGCCCGAGATGGCGTGCTCGCTCGCGCCGGTCTCGTAGACACCGATGGCGAGCAAAAACAGCACCGGCAGCGTCATCATTGCCGCTCCGATGGCGATGCCGATCGCGAACTTGCGCCATCCGTCCCCACCCCGAAAGCCGACTGAAAGCAACGATCGTTTTTCTTTCAGCCGCACCCAGAGGTACAGGCCGAGCAGGGTGATGCCGAAGACGAACAGTTCGCCGTATTGGTATAGCGGCCATGCCGGATCACTACCGAAGATTGGCGTGGCTAAAAGCACGCCGATGATCCCGCCCCCAACGATCAGGACGACGGTGACGATCCAGGCCAGCCACCAGCTCGACGGGCGCTTGGCCTCTTCGGCCTGGCGGACAAGAGGATTGCGGGAGACGTCCATGCCCGGCCTCACTCTTCATTGAGGAGGAAGCCGTCGATGTCGCTGACATCGTAGGGTCCTCCCCGTTCCGTGGTGATCGTCTTGATACCGGCCTCGGCGAGGTCGCAGTAGGCATCGGGATCGCTCGCGGTCACGTTCTCGCCGTTGATTGCTGTCACGATCTCGCGCAACTCGAGCCCGGCCGCGTCGGCACGCCCGCCGACTGCCAAAGACGTCACCATGAGCGTGCCGTCCGGTTGCAGGCCGACACCGGCGGCGGGCACATCGGCCATCGGGTTCACGCTGCCGTCCTCGGCCAGCGGATCGAGGTAGATCGTCTGGCTTGACCAGTCGTAGGTCACGACGAAGTCTTTGAGGAACATGTGCCCCATGTTGCCTGCCACGCCGGGCGCCATGCCGTCTCCCACGAAGACGGTCGTGGTGATATCGGTCCCCGCAACCCCGACAGGAAGCTGCAGGGCGGCCAGCTCAATGTCGAAATTCCCTGCCGCTCCCCCGGCATAGTTCACCATACGGGGAGCACTGTCAGGCACTTCGATGCCGACGCTGGCAAGATCAGCGACATTGATCGTAAGAGGAATGCCGCCGCCGCTATCGACGACGAACTCGAGCGTGCCGTCGCCCACCTCGAGCTGAACGTGCGGGGTTGGCGAAACCGTTCCGTCCTTGATGGTAAAGGGCAGGGCAATGGCACCGTCAATGTGGTCGAGCTGCCCGACCTCCGCCGCAACCGTGATCTCCTTCGCCCCGTAATCCACCTGCCAAACCGCGTTGCGCATCGCAGGGGCGCCGAAAAGACCGTTCCGGGTGATGCAATAGAAGGCCCCGTCGGCCTGCCATCCGGTTCCGGCTGTCAGGCTCGAGATTGCGAGGCTGCCCTGAATGGTCGCGTCAGGGATCAGCGTCGTTGGCGTCCAGACGACTGCGCCGCCTCCGGCCAGGCCGGGGGACTCGAAGATCGGATCCCCGCCCCATTCCGCGGCGAGGTCATCTGTGACAATGGTCGGTGCTCCGGTGTCGAACATGAACGGCAGCGCCGTCTCGCCGTCGAACGAGACATCCACGACGACATGCGCCAATACGTCTCGGAACGGGAAGGTCACCGGCAGGTCCGCCCCATCGTAGAGATTCACCGTGGGCAGGAAGTTCTCGATGTCGGCGCGAAAGGCGTTATAGGCATCAAGCTTTGCCTGGTCCTCCTCCGACAACTCAGTCTCCTGCGCGTGGAGCGACCCAGTCGATACGAGGCACGCGGCCACGCAAGCGAAGGCGATGCGGGATAGCTTCATCTTGCGATCTCCTATGAGGCGCTGCCGTATTCAGAACCGCAGCGAACCGGCGTTCTCTCCCGGGCGAGCGAAAACGAACTGCGACGGTTCGCCCGAGGCGTCGTAAACCAGTGTACCAGTTCCGTTGTTGCCGTCGGTGCAGTTGAGCCTGGTAAGCTCGGTTCCGCGCGGGCTCGGCGCATCGTCGAGGACGCCGGTGCAGGTGTAGTCGAGACCGCCGGACAAGGTCACGCTCTGACCACCGGTGCTGCGCGGACGCAGCGCCACCGAGACCGTATCACTGCTATTGTCCCGCCCGACCGCAGTTGCGGTCGGCGATGCCAGCCCCGCCACGCCGCCGGTTGTCTCAACACAGCCTGCGGTGAGCAGCAGCGCCGAGAGTGCCCCTACGGCGGTAAGTGTGCTCTTTGCGAACATCTTCTTTCCAGTTTCCATCATCGCCTTGACCTTTCTTCGGATAGTTCTTGCGAACCAGCTTCGCTGGCTGCCACCCGCCTGCGCAAGCCACTTTGCGAAAAGTCTTGTCCGGTTTGCGAACCTTGCAATCCCGGCCGGCCGTCGACACGCCTTTGCCGTGACGAGAGGTGGCTCGATTTGTCTGAACAGGTACCGGGCGTTTTCTAAGTGTTTTTCCGCCTCGGTTATCCGCCTTGCCAGGACGCGGCGCGTGGCCCAGTCGACCACCACCGCGAGGTAGATGAAGCCTCGGGCCATCGGGCTGTAGGTAATATCCATTGCCCAGACATGGTTGGGGCGCGTGATGGAGAGGTTCCTGAGCAGGTAGGGGTAGATCTTGTGACCCGGGGCCGGTTTCGAGGTGTTGGGCTTGCGAGACAGGGCCTCGAAGCGCATGCGCTTCATCAGCGTGGCGACGTGAAGACGCCCCGGAACGAACCCTTCCTGGACAAGCAGACCTTGTAGCATGCGGCTGCGCGCGAACGGAAATTCCATGTGCAGTTGATCTATGCTGCGCGGTGGCAAGAAGGTCCGGTATGGGTAAGCCGCGCTGCGGAAACGGTGATCCTAGCTAATGACCGCTGTGGGCCGACCACGTCAAGAAGGAGGGATGCTGATCGGCCCCTCGCTATGGCGGCCATCCTACGCATAGCTGACTGACGTCAACGGGCTCCAGTGCGAGCATCCTCCTCCAGAAGCGAGAAACCCCAAGCATCTATACAAGAAACCATCATGGAGATGTATA
>NZ_JBYNAH010000404.1:0-956 GCF_059781815.1 Salipiger sp.
CCGAGCGCTGCCGAGGCTGCGCCCAAGTCGCGCCGCCGCCGCGCGCCCTCCAAGCCGCCGGAAATGCCGGTGGCCGCCGCCGCCGAGGGCGGCGACGACAAGACCCCGGTCTGAGATCGGACCGCCGATGGCCAGCCGTCCGACCGCTCCCGTCAGGCCCGCGAGGGCGCTTGCGCGCCGCGCCGCCTCAGGCGTCGGGCAGAGGGGGCAGGCTGCGCAGGTAAAGGATCACCGCGTCGAGATCCTCGGGCGTGGTCTGCGCGAGGTAGCCATAGGGCATCGGCGGGAACATCGGGCTGCCATCGGGGCGCTTGCCCTCGGTGATCATCGTCTTCAGCTCGGCATCGCTATAGCCCGCCAGCCCGTCCTCGTGGCTGGTCAGGTTGGCGGCGGTCGAGGTGCCCCACGGCCCGTGGAACTCGAACCCGCCCTTGCCGAGATGCTCGGCATCGAGCATCGGCCCCTGCGGACCCATCGGCGAGTGGCACTCCATGCAATGCATCACCGGCCCCGCCAGATAGGCGCCGTAGTCCACCGTGACGCCGCGCTCGGGCGCGCTGACGCTCTCGACGGGCGGGCCGTAGGCCGGGGGCAGGGGAATGTTGTACTCGGAGGGCGGCACCTCGTTCTGGACCGGCGCGAGCGTGCGCAGGAAGGCCACCATGTCGGCGAGATCGTCGTCGTCGAGGCCGCGATACATGGCGAAGGGCATCGGCGGGCCGATCAGGCTGCCATCGGGGCGGATGCCCTCGCGGATCGCCCGCGCCAGCTCGGCATCGCTCCAGCCAGCGATCGCGCCGGCCGGCGTGATGTTGGGCGCGTAGGCGGTGAAGCCCGGGTTCTTGTCGACCAGCCGTCCGGCCAGCTCCATCCCCGCCACCGGGCCGTCCGGCCCCATCGGCGTGTGGCAATTTCCGCAGCCTGCCGGGCCGCGCACCAGATATTCGCCCCTTGCG
>NZ_JBYNAH010000404.1:966-1891 GCF_059781815.1 Salipiger sp.
TTGCGAGGTCGGGCTCCGCCACCGCGCAGCCCGTCCAGGCTCCGACGCATGCGGCCACAGCCGCCAGTCTGTTGAGAGTCATCGCGTTCTCCATCCCTGTTGTGCGCTGATCTTCTCCGCAGATAACGCGCACGTGATATTCACCTTAGCAGGCCACCCGAATTCGGCGAAGCGCCATGATGCGCGCCGCTTCGGGGCGGGGCCTGCCTGACAGCCGAGGAAAGACCCAGACATGCCAGCCACGATCTCCCGCGCCGATTATGCCGCCATGTTCGGCCCCACCACCGGCGACAAGCTGCGCCTCGCCGATACCGACCTGATCATCGAGGTCGAGCGTGACCTGACCGCCGAGGCGGTGGGCCAGGCGGCGGGCGGCAATGCCCCGATCTACGGCGAGGAGGTCAAGTTCGGCGGCGGCAAGGTGATCCGCGACGGCATGGGCCAGAGCCAGGCGACGCGCGCCGAGGGCGCGGTCGACACCGTCATCACCAACGCGCTGATCGTCGACCATACCGGCATCTACAAGGCCGATGTCGGGCTGAAGGACGGCCGCATCCACAAGATCGGCAAGGCCGGCAACCCCGACACCCAGCCTGGCGTCAACATCATCGTCGGCCCCGGCACCGAGGCCATCGCGGGCGAGGGGCGCATCCTCACCGCCGGCGGCATGGACAGCCACATCCACTACATCTGCCCGCAGCAGATCGAGGACGCGCTGCACTCGGGCCTGACCACCATGCTGGGCGGCGGCACCGGCCCCGCGCATGGCACGCTGGCCACCACCTGCACGCCGGGGCCGTGGCATATCGGGCGGATGCTACAGGCTGCGGATGCCTTTCCGATGAACCTGGCCTTTGCGGGCAAGGGCAACGCCTCACTACCCGCCGCGCTCGAAGAACAAATCAACGGCGGCGCTTGCGCGCTA
>NZ_JBYNAH010000243.1:0-7523 GCF_059781815.1 Salipiger sp.
GTGCTGGTGCCGGGGCCGCGGCGCGCTTCGGCGCGGCAGCCGGGGCGGCGCCGGGATCGACGAGACCGACCACCCGCGCGGTCAGATCCGCCAGCACCGGGAAGCGGAAGATGTCGGTGATCGACAGCCCCTTGGCGCCCAGCTCATCGCGGATCGAGCGGTGCGCCTGCACCGCCAGCAGCGAGTGGCCACCGAGGTCGAAGAAGTTGTCGCGCCCCGAGATCTCGGCCACGCCCAGCACCGTCGACCAGATCTCGGCGATCTGCGCCTCGACCTGCGCGCTGCCTTGCCCTGCCCCGCGCGCCGGGACCGGCGCCGCGGCGGGCTTTGCCTCGGGCGCCGGAGGCGCTGCGACAGCCGGCTTCGGCGCGGCGACCTTGGCCATGGGCTTCGGCAGCGCCTTGCGGTCGACCTTCTTGTTCGGCGTCAGCGGGAAGCTCTCAAGCCGCATCAGGTGCGACGGCACCATGAAGCTTGGCAGATCGGCGCCCATGGCGTCCTTCATCGCCGCCTCGTCGAGCGCCGTCTCGGCGGTGTAGTAACCCACGAGGCGGATGTCGCCCGGCTGGTCCTCTCGCGCGGCGACCACCGCCTGCGTCACCCCCGGCTGCGCCTCCATCACCGCCTCGATCTCGCCAAGCTCGATGCGGAAGCCGCGGATCTTCACCTGATGATCGACGCGCCCGATGAAATCGATGCGCCCGTCCATGCGGCGGCGCACCAGATCGCCGGTGCGGTACATCCGCCCGCCATGGAACGGGTTCGGCAGGAAGCGCTCGGCGGTCAGTTCCTCGCGGCCCCAGTAGCCGCGCGTCACGCCCTCGCCGCCGATCCACAGCTCACCCGGCTGACCCACGCCCACCGGGCGCATCTCGTCATCGAGCACGTAGAGCTGCTGATTGGCCAGCGGCAGGCCGATATTGACCACGCCATCGCCGGGCCCGGCGGCCTCGGTCGAGGACCAGATCGTGGTCTCGGTCGGGCCGTACATGTTGGTGACGCTGGCCTCGGTGATCTTGCCGAACTCCTGCACCAGCGCGCCGGGCAGCGGCTCGCCGCCAAGGAAAAGGTGCTGCACCTTCGAGAGCGCGTAGCGCGCCTCGTCGTTCATCGCGATCATCCGCGCCATCGAGGGCGTGCATTGCAGATGCGTGACCTCGTGGCGCAGGATCTGCGCCGCAATCGAGAAATCGCCCGCATCGAGCTCGGGCGCCACGTTGGCCCCCTGCACCACCTGCGCCAGCGGGCGCAGCCCGTCGAGCACCTGCTCGCGCTCGATGCCATAGTCGATCAGGCAGGCGATCTCGCCCACGCCGATGCGCTTCAGCTCCTCGGTGCGCTCGAGCGCGTCCTCGACGGTACCAAAGAGGCCACTGTCGTTGAAATAGCGCTCGAAGGCGAAGTCGAGGATGGCGTCGAGCTCCTCGGGGGTGAGGATCTCGAGATCGAGCTCGAACGGGTTGTTGAGCCCCTGCGGCCGCTTGAAGGCCGGGAAGGCCCAGGCGTATTGCTTGATGAGGCCAGCGGCGGAGCGCAGGTAGTCCTTCATCGGCTCGCGGGCGACCTCGCGCGCCTCCTCGCGGGTGGCGGCCACGAAGGTGTGCAGCATCAAGGTGACGGTGAAGTCCTTCGGATCATGCCCCGCCTCGCGCAGCGCGCCGTGATAGAGCCGGATCTTGTCGGCGACCTCGTCGACCGACTGGCCGAGCAGGTGGGTGAGCACGTTGCAGCCCAGCCGCCCCGCCTCTTTCCACGTCTCGGGGTTGCCGGCGGTGGTCACCCAGACCGGCAGCTCGGCCGAGACCGGGCGCGGCTGCGTCACCACCTCGTGCAGGGTGCCGTCCTTGCGCGGGAAGCCGACCTTTTCGCCGCGCCACAGACGGCGGACCTGGTCGATATTCTCGAGCATCGCGGGCTTGTTGTTGGGCGGGGTGTTCTCGGGGCGCAGCACGAAATCGTCGGGCTGCCAGCCCGAGGCGATGGCCAGCCCGGCGCGCCCGTTGGTGAGGTTGTCGATCACCGCCCATTCCTCGGCGATGCGCGCCGGATGGTGCAGCGGCGCGACCACCGAGCCGGACCGCACGGCGATGTTCTGCGTCACCGCGGCGACGGCGGCACCGGTCACCGAGGGGTTCGGATAGGGGCCGCCGAAGGCGTGAAAGTGCCGCTCGGGCGTCCAGACCGCGCAGAAACCGTTCTGGTCGGCGAACTTGGCGCCTTCGAGCAGCAGCTTGTACTTGTCGCGCCCGGCGCCGTCATCGTTGCCCCAGTAGTAGATCGAGAACTGCATCGAGCGGTCCGAAAGCGGCATCGGCCCGTTCGAGATCAGCGCCCGGTCCTCGTCCGAGGTCAGCACGACCATGAAGCCGCGCGCGGTGGTGTAGAACAGCTCGAGCACCGAGATGTCGAAGCTCAGCGAGGTCACCGCAAGCCACGTCCCCGCCGGGTCGTGCGGCACGTTGGCATCCATGCCGAGATAGAAGTTCAACACGTTGCGATGCTCGATCATCACGCCCTTGGGGGTGCCGGTCGAGCCGCTGGTATAGATCAGGTAGGCGAGATCCTCCGGCGTGCTGGCCGGGCCGGGATTGGCGGTTGGCGCCTGCGGCAGGCGCGGGTCGGCGTCGATCACCAGCAGGTCGGCGCTGTGCTCGGGCAGATCGCTCTTCAGCGCCGCTTGCGTGACGATCACCGGTGCGCCACTGTCGGCAATGTAATGGCGCAGGCGATCCGCCGGATAGGCCGGGTCGAGCGGCAGATAGGCCCCGCCCGCCTTGAGGATGCCCAGCGCGCCGACCATGAGGTCTACCGAGCGGCGGGTAAAGAGCCCGACGACGCTGCCCGCGCCCACCCCCATGCCACGCAGCACATGCGCCGCCTGGTTGGCGCGGGCGTTGAGCTGGGCATAGGTCAGGCTCTGATCTTCGAAGACCAGCGCCACGGCGTCGGGTGTCCTGGCGACCTGCGCCTCGAAGGCGGCCTGCATGGTCAGGCTGCGATCGTGGGCCTCTCCGGTGGCGTTCCAGAGGTTGAGCACCATGTCGCGCTCGGCCTCGGGCAGAACCGGCAGGCTGGCGAGCTCCGAGTGCCCCTGCGCCTCGCGCGCCATCATCTCGAGCCGCGCGGCGAGCAGTTCCGCCTGCGCCTGCGGCAGACGCCCGGTATCGGTGTGCAGGGTCGCGCCCTCGGCGGTCAGCTCGACGGTGATTGCGGTGCCAAGGATGTGGCCCGCGCCAAAGCTCAGGCCGATATGCGGCACCTGCGGCGCGCCGTGAAGCTGCGGCTCGCGCGCCGGCAGGTCGGTGGCAAAGCCCTTGCGTTTCTGCACATTGGCCAGCTCCGCCTCGAGGCTCTGTCCCAGCGTCTCCACGCTACCGGTTGCCTCGACCCGCAGCGGCACCCAGGGCGCGATGACCCCGCCCGAGGCCAGCCCGGTCAGAGCAGCATCGGCATAGGCCAGATCGCAGATCTCGTGCCCGTCGAGCCGCGCCGCCCAGGCGCAAGCGATGACATGCGCCGGAACGGCAATGCCCAGAGCCAGCGGGCGCGAGACGACCTCGCCCTGCGACTTGCCAAGCCCCTGAAGCTCTGCCGGAGACAGCGCTGCCAGACGCTTGCGCCAGTGGCCCTCATGCGGCGCGACCTGCGCCACCGCCTCGGCGATGGCCGCACGCTCGGCCTCGGACACAAGCTCCAGAGCCTCGCCCGGCTTGCCGACCTGCGCCACCAGCGCCAGAGCGCCGCAGACATGGGTGAAATGCGCCATTCGCAGCGCGCCGCTGCCGCAGGCCACCGTCAGGTGATCGTCGGTCGCCTCGAGCACCGCGCCCGGCGCGCCGCTGCCCTCGACCGCCCTCGCCTCACCGACCAGCCAGAACGCGCCGCGCGCGCGCAGCTTCGGCGCCGAGAGCGGGTTGGCATAGCCGCCGTGATCGAGCGCGCGCACCAGCCGCGCCAGCTCGGGCGCAGGCCGGGTGAAATCGAGCAGCCCGTGCGCCGAGGGCCGGTCGGCCAGCGCGTGGTAGCTGCGCAGCGACAGGTCCTGCGGGAAGCGGCGCAGCCCGTGCTCGAGCTGTTCCATCAGGTCACCAAAGCTGTCGATAGCGGCCTCGTAGGCCTTGGTGTTGAGGGTCAGCGCGGTGTCAGACGGTGCGATGTCGAAGCCGCGCGAGACGAGGATGTCGCCCTCGTCGACGCCGCCCTCGATCATGTGCCAGGTCACGCCGTGACGGCTCTCGCCCTCGATCAGCGCCCAGACCGGCGCGTTGAGCCCGGCATGGCGCGGCAGCGGGCCGTCGTGGAAATTGATCGCGCCCTTGGCGGGCAGCGCCAGAACGGCGGAGGGGATGATGTCGAGATTGGCGATGGAGAGCAGCCAGTCGAAGGCCAGCCCCTCGAGCCGCTCGGCCAGCCCCTTGCCGGGTGCCACCACCGTCAGCCCACGCCCCGCCGCCCAATCGGCGATATCGGGGTTGCGGGTGATCACCGCCCGGATCGGATGCCCCGCCGCCAGAAGCTTCTCGCTGCATTGCACGAGGAGGGATTCATTGCCCATCACCACGCTGGAAAACTGCGCCATACTGCCTACTCCGACTGTGCCCCAAGAACCGCCGCCGACACCGGGCCAGGTTTGGTTTCACGTGTGACCGGCAGGGGCCGGATCATCGCCTTGAGGTCATGAAACACGAGATCGCGCAGGAAATGGTCGGGATCGGCCTGCGCCTTGCGCTGCAGCACCCGCCGCAGCCTCCAGAACAGCCCGCCCGCCAGATGCGCGAGCGTTGCCACGGCCGCATAGGCGCGCCCGTGGTTCTTGGTGAAATAGTGCCAGCGGCTGTCGAGCCAGAAGCCCGGTACCCGCGCCCAAGTCTTCATCCCCGTCGAGACCGACCCGATATGGGTGACCTCGCTGTCGCGGACATAGTGGGTCTCGTAGCCGGCGCGCTTGGCACGCAGGCAAAGGTCGGTTTCCTCGAAATAGAGGAAGAAGGTCTCGTCGAAGAGGCCGATCTCGTCGAGCACGCTCTGCCGCATCATCAGCGAGGCCCCGGCCAGCCAGTCGACAGGCTGCGTCTGCGACGGCATCTCGAGCGGCACGCGCCTCAGATGCAGCAGGCGCGAGATCGGGCCGAACCGGGCCGCGCCCTCGAGCTCGGACGCGATCGAGGGGAAGCGGAACGCGGTGATATGCGGATCGCCCGCCTCACCGTGGATGTAGCTGCCGGCAAAGCCCGCCTCGGGATGGCTCTCGAGATGGTCGAGCAGCGCAGTCAGGCTGCCCGGGTCCGGGAAGGCATCGGAGTTCAGCGCATAGACGTAGTCGGGGGCGCTGCCGTCTGACCAGCCGGCGCGGATGCCGACGTTGTTGCCGGCGCCAAAGCCGCCGTTGCGGCCCGACTGAAGCAGCCGGATCGGCGCGCCCTGCGCCCAGTCCTCGGAGGCCAGCGCCGCCTGCATCACCTCGAACGAGCCGTCGCCGCTGTCATTGTCGACGATCACCAGTTCGGCGTTGAGCCCCTGCATCTCACGCAGCGCCGCCTGCACCGAGCGCAGCGTCATCTCGGGCGTTCGGTAGTTCAGCGAGACGATCAGAAGCTTCGGACCCATGACGTTACTCCGCCGCCCGGTGGCCGCCCCGGCCGGGGAAATCGACCACTTCCGAACCCCCGCGCAGCTCCACCTCAGCGCTCGTGATGGCCTCGCGCATCAGCGCCGCCAGCACCCGCACATTGGGCTCGAGCACCATGCCGTCGTGATCGCCGGGCACCTCATGCACCTCCACATGCGGCACGTACTGGCTCCAGTCGTTGTCATGCATCACGTAGGCGCGCTCGGCGTTGACCATGCGCCCCTGCGAGACCTGCCACTTGCCCACCATCGGCGGGCGGTAGAGCACCAGGCGGCCCTGCCAGGGCGTGACCTTGTACTGCGCCACGGCGGTCAGGAAGGCGGCCTCGATCTCGGCATTGTGGAAGCTGTGCTGTTCGGCGGTGTCCTCTTTCGCCTGCCGCTTTTCGATTTCCCAGCGGATGCGGTTGCGGGCCCAGACCAGCGGGTAGAACAGCCCCTTGGCCTTCAGTTCCTGCATCTGGATCAGCATCCGGTCCTTTGGCTCGAGCGGCCGGCGGGTGGGCAGCGGCGTATCGAGCAGAACGCAGAGCGCCACCGTCTCGCCCATCGCCTCGAGCTGGCGAGCGATCTCGAAGGCGGTGATACCGCCGCCGGAGAAACCGCCGACCATGTAGGGCCCCTCGGGCTGCACCTGCCGCATCTCGGCGATGTAATCGCGCGCGGCCTCCTCGATGCTGCCATGCGGATCCTCGCCGCCGTAGAGCCCGCGCGCCTGCAGGCCGTAGAACGGCCGGTCGGCGCCCAGCAGGTTGGCGAGGTGGCGCAGGTTCAGCACGTTGCCGAACATGCCGGCGACAAGGAAGAACGGCGTGCGCGGCCCGCCCTCGCCATCGTGCATCGGCACGAGATGGGTGAAGCGGCGCTCGGGCGCCCGGGGTGCGGCCTCGGTGCCGTCTTCCGCAGTGGCGGAGATGCCCGCCTGCTCGGCGATCATGCCGGCGCATTTGCGGATCGTGGGCGCCTCGAACAGCACCGAGATCGGGAACTCGACGCGGTAGGCCTTCTTGACCATCGAGAACAGCCGCACCGCGATGAGACTGTGCCCGCCAAGGTCGAAGAAGCTGTCCTCGACACCGACATTCTGCACCCCCAGCAGCTCTTCCCAGAAGCCCAACAGCGTGCGCTCGATATCATTTTCGGGCGCGACGTAATCGCCGTCGAGCTGGGGCCGGTCGAATTTCTGCACCTCGCCCTTCTCGGCGGTGGCGGCGGCGGTCTGGCGGGTGAGCTGGTCGAGATCCATCGACGAGATCACCACCTGCGGCAGCCCCAGCGCCAGCGCGCGGGCAAAGGCGGTCGCGCCCTCGTCGGGCAGGATGCCCTGGCTCAGGTTGTGGGCCAGCCGCTCCTCGGCGGGCGAGAGCGGCTGCGCGCCGCCCGAGGCGCCGTCGATCTCGAGCTCGGCAGCGGTGAGGCGCGGCGCGGCGTGCAGGATGTCGGGCTGGGCGAGTTTATGGATGGTGAACCCCGAGATCTCCACCAGCACCGCGCCATCGGGGGCCGAGAGCGTGATGTCGAAGCTCGCGGTCTCGGCATCGGCGCGGTTCTCGGCGGCGTTGCGGACCCAGCTGACGATATGGTCGGTCAGCGGCGCGTGCACGCGGACGCGGGCATAGCTCACCGGCACCCAGAGATGGGTCGGCTGGTAACCCTCGATTAGCTCCATCGCCCAGCCGGTAGCGATGTCCATCAGCGCCGGGTGCAGCAGGCAGCCATCGCCCTGCGCGGCCTCGGCCAGAGACAGCACGGCGATGCCCTCGCCGCAGCCCAGTGCGCGGCTGTCGAGCACGCGCCAGCGCGGGCCGAAGGCGAGCTGAACCTCCTGCGCGGTGGCAAGCTTGCCACCGTCCGCCGCCACCACGGGCTTCCCACAGCGGGCGCGGATCGCGGCA
>NZ_JBYNAH010000244.1:0-7497 GCF_059781815.1 Salipiger sp.
TGAAGGAAGCCGCGCTGACCATGCAGCAGGGCGGGGGACTCGGTTACGACTTCTCGACCATCCGCCCCACGGGCGCGATCGTGCACGGCGTCGCCGCCGACGCCTCGGGGCCGCTCTCGTTCATGGATGTGTGGGACGCCATGTGCCGCACCATCATGTCGGCGGGCTCGCGCCGCGGCGCGATGATGGCCACCATGCGCTGCGACCACCCCGACGTGGAGCAGTTCATCGCCGCCAAGTCCGACAGCGCGCGGCTGCGCATGTTCAATCTCTCGGTGCTGGTCACCGATCCGTTCATGGAAGCGGTGAAGGCGGATGGCTCCTGGGATCTGAAGTTCGACGGCAAGATCTACCACACCGTCAAGGCGCGCGATCTGTGGAACAAGATCATGAAGGCGACCTATGATTACGCCGAGCCGGGCGTGATCTTCATCGACCGCATCAACGCCGCCAACAACCTCAACTACATCGAGCAGATCGCCGCCACCAATCCCTGCGGCGAGCAGCCGCTGCCGCCCTACGGCGCCTGCCTGCTGGGCTCGATCAACCTCGCGCGGCTGGTCACCGATCCGTTCACCGACGCCGCCGAGATCGACGACGCGGCGCTGGAGAAGCTCGTCGCCACCGCCGTGCGGATGATGGACAACGTGGTCGACGCCTCGCGCTTCCCGCTGCCCGAGCAGCAGGAAGAGGCGCAGAACAAGCGCCGCATCGGCCTTGGCGTCACCGGGCTTGCCGACGCTTTGCTGATGAAGGGGCTGCGCTACGGCTCTGAAGAAGCCGCCGCCCAGACCGAGGATTGGCTGCACCGCATCGCCCGCGCCTCCTATCTCGCCTCGGTGGAGCTTGCGAAGGAAAAGGGCGCCTTCCCGCTCTTCGACGCCGAGAAGTACCTCGCCTCGGGCAACATGATGAACATGGACGAGGACGTGCGTGAGGCGATCCGCACCCACGGCATCCGCAACGCGCTGCTGACCTCGATCGCGCCCACCGGCACGATCTCGCTCTATGCCGGCAACGTCTCGTCGGGCATCGAGCCGGTCTTCGCCTATGCCTACAAGCGCAAGGTGCTGCAGAAGGATGGCACCCGTACCGAGGAAGAGGTGGTCGATTACGCGGTGCAGATGTGGCGCGATCTCAAGGGCGACGCCGAGCTGCCCGACTACTTCGTCAACGCCCAGACGCTCGATCCGCAGGATCACGTGCGTATGCAGGCGGCGGCGCAGAAATGGATCGACAGCTCGATCTCCAAGACCATCAACTGCCCCGAGGACATCTCGTTCGAGGCGTTCAAGGACGTCTACATGCAGGCCTACGAGACCGGCTGCAAGGGCTGCACCACCTACCGTCCGAACGACGTGACCGGCTCGGTCCTGTCGGTGTCGGAGGAGAAGAAGGCGGCGCCCGAGGCGGTCGCGACCCCGGCGGCGGAGCCCAACCAGCCGCATGGTGACGTGATCTACATGGCCGAGCCGCTGGACCGTCCGCAGGCGCTCGAGGGCCAGACCTACAAGCTCAAGTGGCCCGACAGCGAGCACGCCATCTACCTGACGATTAACGACATCATCGTCGGCGGCCATCGCCGTCCCTTCGAGGTCTTCATCAACTCGAAGAACATGGAGCACTACGCCTGGACCGTGGCGCTGACGCGGATGATCTCGGCGGTGTTCCGGCGCGGCGGCGACGTGTCCTTCGTGGTCGAGGAGCTCAAGGCGGTGTTCGATCCGCGCGGTGGTGCCTGGGTGCAGGGCAAGTACATCCCGTCGATCCTCGCGGCCATCGGCGGCGTGATCGAGCGTCACCTCGTGGCGACCGGTTTCCTCGAGGGCGAGGGCATGGGCCTGAAATCCGACCCGCAAGCCAAGGTCGTCGGCCTCGACGCGCCGCGCGGCAAGGCCTGCCCGTCCTGCGGCCAGTTCTCGATGATGATGGTCGAGGGCTGCATGACCTGCTCGAGCTGCGGCCACTCCAAGTGCGGCTGAGCTGAGAGGACGGCGGATGCCTGTGTCGGCAGCAAAACCGGATCTAAGTCGGGCTGCGCGGTTAAGCGTGGCCCCGATGATGGACTGGACCGACCGGCACTGCCGCTACCTGCACCGGCTGCTGTCACGGCGGGCGTTGCTCTATACCGAGATGGTCACGGCCCCGGCGCTGGTGCGCGGCGGGGCGGTGCATCTGCTCGACTACAATCCCGAGGAACATCCCGTCGCGTTGCAGCTCGGCGGCTCGGATCCGGAGGAGCTGGCGCAGGCGGCGAAGCTCGGCGCGCAGGCGGGGTACGACCAGATCGACCTCAACTGCGGCTGCCCCTCGGACCGGGTGCAGTCGGGCACCTTCGGCGCGGTGCTGATGCGCTCGCCCGAGCTGGTGGCAGACTGCGTCGCCGCCATGCGCGAGGCGGTAGAGATCGACGTCACCGTCAAGTGCCGCATCGGTGTCGACGAGCAGGAGCCGCGCGAGGTGCTGCCCGACTTCCTCGAGAAGATCTCGGGCGCCGGCTGCCAGCGTGTGGTGATCCATGCCCGCAAGGCGTGGCTGCAGGGGCTGAGCCCCAAGGAGAACCGCGATATCCCGCCGCTCGATTACGACCTCGTGCGCGAGATGAAGCGGGCCTTCCCGCAGCTTCATGTCTCGATCAATGGCGGCATTGCTGATCTCGACACCGCCGAGGCGCTGTTGGCGGATGGGCTCGACGGCGTGATGATCGGGCGCGCGGCCTATCACCAGCCGTGGGACATCCTCGCCGAGGCCGATGCCCGGATCTATGGCGAGGCGGTCCTGCCGGTGTCTCCCGAGGAGGCGGTGCAGGCGATGCTGCCCTATATCGAGCGCCATCTCGCCAGCGGCGGCAGGCTGCACCAGATCACCCGCCACATGCTCGGCCTTTTTGCCGGGCGCCCCGGCGCGCGGCAATGGCGCCGGGTGCTCTCCGAGGGCGCCACGCGCGACGGTGCCGGGCCGGAGCTTGTCGAAGAGGCGCTGTCGCGGGTGCCGGCGGCGACCTGACGAACACGTCGCAGGGCCCAAGGGTTGCATGGCCGGGAGCGCAGGGGTAAGCGGCTGGTATACCAGCTCAAGGATTGCCCATGCCGGACATTGCCACGCTGCTGCCCCTAGTGGGGCTGCTTGTCGTCACCAGCGCCTTTGCCGGGCTGATCGCGGGACTACTGGGCGTGGGTGGGGGCATCGTTCTGGTGCCGGCCTTTCTCTTCACCTTCGAAACCCTCGGCTATGGCAGCCCGCAGGTCATGCAGATCTGTCTCGCCACCTCGCTCGCCACGATCATCGTCACCTCGATGCGCTCGGTGCACTCGCACAACAAGAAGGGCGCGGTGGAGTGGGGCATCCTGCGGGCCTGGGCGCCGGGCATCGCCATCGGTGCGCTGATCGGGGTGCTGACCGCGGCGCGGCTGCGCTCGGATTTCCTGCAGGCTCTGTTCGGCTGCATCGCCATCTTCATCGGTCTCTACTTCGCCTTCGGGCGCCGCGACTGGCGGCTTTCGAGTGCCATGCCGAGCGGTGGCCTGCGGGCGCTGCTGTCGCCGGTGGTGGGGTTCCTGTCGGTGCTCATGGGCATCGGAGGCGGCAGCTTCGGCGTGCCGATGATGACGCTGTGCTCGGTGCCGATCCACCGCGCCGTGGCGACCGCCGCGGGCTTCGGCCTGCTGATCGCGCTGCCCTCGGTGCTGGCCTTCTTCTTCGTGCCGGTGCCCGCCGAGGTGCGGCCGCCGCTGACGCTGGGCTCGGTCAACCTCGGGGCCTTCGTCATCGCCATTTCGATGACCCTGATCACCGCGCCGCTGGGCGCCAGGCTCGCCCACGCCGTGGACGAGAAGACCCTGCGCCGGTCCTTCGCGGTGTTCATCCTCGTGGTGGCGGCCAACATGCTGCGCAAGTCGTTCTTCTGAACACTGTTTTGAAAACGTTGGGAAAATTCGCGTGATCCAGTCCGGATCGCGCGATTGTCCCTTCGGTTGAAACGATCTGCGGAAAAATCTGGCGAAATGTGAAGAAATTTCGTTAACAAGGTCTCTGGCCGGAAGTCGGTCTGAACAGGGACTTGATAATGCTCGAAATTCTTTTGCTGCTTTCGCTTGGTGTCTTGGGGATCTCGCTGATTGGCAGCGGAGACGGCGGCGGTGATGATGACCCGGGCGAACCGGACCCGGAGACCGAAGAGCCGGACGTCGGAACGCTTGGCGACGGCGATGACACCGCCGTTTTGACCGACGAAAACGACTCGGTCGAGGGCGGTCTGGGGGACGACTCTATCGATGCCCTCGGCGGGGATGACTGGGTGCGCGGCAACGATGGCGACGACACGCTGGTCGGCGGGACCGGCAACGACTTCCTCGCCGGCAATGCCGGTGCGGACGAGCTCGACGGCGAGCAGGGCGGTGACCAGCTGCGCGGCGGGGCCGGAGACGACATGATCGAAGGCGGCGACGGCGACGACCTGATCGAGACCGGGCTCGGCTCGGACCGCGCCTGGGGCGGCGAGGGCAACGACACCATCGTGGTGGCCGACGAGAGCGGCGACGCTCTGCCCTTCAACGAGGTCTATGGCGGGTTCGGCGATGACCTGATGATCGCCGGAAACGGCAATGGCCTGATCTCGGGAGATCAGGGTGACGACACGATCGCCATCTACCTCACCGACGAGGACGCCTATGTCGATGCGTATGGCGAGGAGGGGGACGACCTGATCGCGGCGGGCGATACTGGCGTCGCGGGCACGATCTTTGCCTCGGGCGGCGAGGGAAACGACACCATCGATGTGGGCCCGGGCGGCTATGTCAGCGGCGACGGGGGTGACGACATCATCCTCGCCGAGGGCATCGAGATCTATGGCGGGGCCGGCAGCGACCTCTTCGTCGGCGACCTGACCGGCGATCGCAGCATGTCGGGCACGGTGCTCGATTTCCTGCCCGGCGAGGACGCGATCCTGTTCGACGTGCCGGCGGCGGATCTCGATGCGGCCGAGCTCACCATCGGCGAGCCGGTCTTCGACGAGTATTACGGCACCAGCCTGACCGAGGTCGCCCTGACCGCGGGCGGGCAGAGCTACGCGATCTTGGTCCAGAGCAGCGCCGGGATCAGCGCGTCCGACATCATCGTGCAGGGCTCGTGAGCCTCAGCTCCGGCGTCCCTCGCGGCCGCCGCGGCGCGCGGCGATGCGCGGGGCACGGGCGGGCAGGTCCTGCATCACGGCGCGGCGAGCGTCGGGGCTCATCCGCGACCAGGCGGTGATCTCGTCGATGCTGCGCAGGCAGCCGGTGCAGAGCCGGCTCTCCGGGTGAATGACGCAGATCTTGATGCAGGGGCTCTCGATCTCGTCGCGCTTCCAGACCTCGTCGCTCATCCCTCGGCCCTCATGTGGCGCAGCCGGTCGAGCGCGCCCTGCAGGATGTAGGAGGCGGCGACGTGGTCGATCAGTTCGGCGCGCCTGGCGCGAGAGGTGTCGGCCTCGAGAAGGGCGCGCTCCGCCGCGACCGTGGAGAGGCGCTCGTCCCAGAAGGTGATCGGGCCGTCCCAGAGCCGCGAGAAATTGCGCGCGAAGGCGCGGGTCGACTGGCAGCGCGGCCCCTCGGAGCCGTCCATGTTGCGCGGCAGGCCGAGCACCACGCCGCCGATCTCGCGCTTGGCGAGGATCTCGAGCAGGCGCTCGGCATCGAGGGTGAACTTCTTGCGCTTCACCGTCTCGAGCGGCGTGGCCACGGTCAGCAGCCGGTCGGAGAGGGCGACGCCGATGGTCTTCGTGCCGAGGTCGAGCCCGGCGAGCGCCCGGTCGCGGGGCAGGGCGGCGGCGAAATCTGCGATCTCTTCGTGGATCATTGCGGGCGGCTTTCGTTGCAGTGGCGGGGGGACGGGCTTGCGTGAGACCGCGCCGTTGCGATGCGTGGCGCCGCGGCAAAGAGGGGGCTCTGCCCCCGTCGCCCGAGGGCGACTCCCCCGAGGTATTTTCGAACCAGAGAAGACAGGGGCGTCACTCTGCGACCCCGGCGCGGGCCGCCCCGGCGCGGACGATGGCGAGGGCTTCGGGGTTCTCGGCGAAGACCGCCTGGGCCTCCTGCCAGATCTCGGCGGCCTGCTGGTTGCGGCCGAGCACGCCGAGCGCGCCCAGCAGCTGCGCCCATTCCTGCGGCGAGCCGCCTTCGCCGGCGAGGCGGGCGCCGAGCCGGTCGACCATGCCCTCGATCATCTGCTGGCGGTCCTCGGCGGTCATCTCGGAGGCGGCCTCGACATCGGCTGCATCGGGCCCGGCGAGCGCCGGGGCCGCGGGCGCGGCGGGCAGTGCATAGTCGGTGATGCCGGCGGCGAAGGCGAGATCCACGATCTGCTCGCGGATCGGTGGCGCCCAGGGCGCATCCGCGGGCCCCTCGCGCAGGAGCGTGTCCCAGATCCGGAAGGCGGTGTCGGGGCGTCCGGTCTGGGCCATCATCAGCCCGCCGTAATACCGCGCCACGCCGTTGCCGGGATCGCGCCGCATCACCTCGTCGAGCGCCTGCTCGGCCTCGGGCGAGACGTAGCCGCCGGCGGCCAGCACCAGCATGTCGGCAAGATCGGCATAATCGGTGGCGCTGGCGGCGTCGCCCTTGAGCGCGATCAGCTGACGCTGCGCCGCATAGGCGGCGCTGTAATTGCCAAGCGCGGCCTCGGAGCGGGCCAGCAGCATGTGACCCTGGACATCGTCCGGGCGTTCGGTGATCGCGCTGCGCAGGCGCTCGACGAGGGTGAGGTAGTCTTCGGGCGCGTCCACCGGCGGCTGCGCCGGGAGCTGCGCCTCGGCTTCGGCCTGCGAGGGGCGGTTGGCGCGGCGCTCCTGCGCCGCCGAGATCCGCGTCTGCAGCGCCAGGTCGCCATAGCCCGGCGCGCCGAGCCGCAGGTAGAGAAGGGCGCTGCCACCGAGCAGCGCCAGCACGATCACCGCCGCCATCACCAGGCTCGGGCCGCGGCCACGGCTGGCCTGCGCCGTGCCTGCCTGCATCCGCGCGTCGGCGGCGAGGATGCGGCGCGAGACCTCGGTCTTCAGGCGCTCGGCCTCTTCCGGGGCGATGGTGCCGCGGGCGGCGTCGCGCTCGATCTCGCGCAGCTGGTCGCGATAGACCTGCAGGTCGTAGGCCTCGGCCGGCCCGGTTTCACGCTGTCCGCGCAGCAGCGCCAGCACCAGCAGCGCCGACACGACGAGCACCACCGCGCCCGCGACGATCCAGAAGAAGGTCAATGCAGTCTCCGTCCCTGTGTTGGCTTCCCATGTATAGGCAGGGAGCGCGGGAAAAAAGGCCCCACGGGCGCGACCGATTGCCGGTGCGCTCTCACGAAGGCGTGGATGTGGTTGCGGTCGGGGCGCGTCCCGTGCTGATCTTGGTCACAAAGGGGCATTGCCGCGCCCCGGATTCGAGGATTGATGAAACGCTATTCCGCATTCGCCATCGCCCGAGAGGCAGCGCGCTACCATACCGGCTGGGGCCGCGCCTGGGGCAAGCCGAAACCCAA
>NZ_JBYNAH010000245.1:0-7492 GCF_059781815.1 Salipiger sp.
GCCTGGTGGCCCGCGGCCGCGCCGCGCCGCCGCCCTTCGAGCTCGAGCCCGAGCCGGAAGAGGCCGTGACCGACGACAGCGACGATTTTGCCGATTACCGCCCCGCCGGAGCGGCCTACGGAGGCGCGGATGACGAGGTGGATCAGCGCGGCTACGACGATCTCTACGCCCCCGCCGCGGACCATGGCGACGACCATGGCTACGGCTATGACGACGGCTCGGAGAATGTCTTTGCCGACGATGGCTACGGCTCGGACGAGGATGCCGCCTATCGCGACGAGGACAATTATATCCCCGAGATGCCCGCCGAATATGCCGAGCGCCGCCCGGCGATCCCGGTGGTGCACCCGAAGAAGGTCGTACAGCAACCCGAGCGCAAGCCGATGCAGCCGTCGCGCCGGGCGCAGGAGGAGGCACAGCCCAAGCTGAGCTTCGAGGAGGCACATTCGGATTTCGAATTCCCGCCGCTGAGCCTGCTCGCCAGCCCCGACGCCATCGAGCGCCATCACCTCAGCGACGAGGCGCTGGAAGAGAACGCCCGCATGCTCGAGACCGTGCTCGACGATTACGGCGTCAAGGGCGAGATCGTCTCGGTCCGTCCCGGCCCGGTGGTCACCATGTACGAGCTCGAGCCCGCCCCGGGCCTCAAGGCGAGCCGCGTCATCGGCCTTGCCGACGATATCGCGCGTTCGATGTCGGCGCTTTCGGCGCGTGTCTCGACGGTGCCGGGCCGCTCGGTGATCGGCATCGAACTGCCCAACGAGCACCGCGAGATGGTGTCGTTCCGCGAGATCCTGTCGAGCCGTGACTATGGCGATGGCAACCAGAAGCTGCCGCTGGCGCTCGGCAAGGATATCGGCGGCGACCCGGTGGTCGCCAACCTCGCCAAGATGCCCCACCTGCTGATCGCCGGCACCACGGGCTCGGGCAAGTCTGTGGCGATCAACACGATGATCCTGTCGCTGCTCTACAAGCTCAGCCCCGACGACCTGCGGCTGGTGATGATCGACCCCAAGATGCTGGAACTCAGCGTCTATGACGGCATCCCGCACCTGCTTTCGCCGGTGGTGACCGACCCCAAGAAGGCCGTGGTGGCGCTGAAGTGGGTCGTGGGCGAGATGGAAGACCGCTACCGCAAGATGTCGAAGATGGGCGTGCGCAACATCGACGGCTACAACGGCCGCGTGGCGGAGGCGCTGAAGAAGGGCGAGCTGTTCAAGCGCACGGTGCAGACCGGCTTCGACGACGAGACCGGCGAGCCGGTGTTCGAGACCGAGGAATTCGAGCCGCGCAAGATGCCCTATATCGTCGTCATCGTCGACGAGATGGCCGACCTGATGATGGTGGCGGGCAAGGAGATCGAGGCCTGCATCCAGCGCCTGGCGCAGATGGCGCGGGCCTCCGGCATCCACCTGATCATGGCGACGCAGCGCCCGTCGGTCGATGTCATCACCGGCACGATCAAGGCGAACTTCCCGACCCGGATCTCGTTCCAGGTGACCTCGAAGATCGACAGCCGCACCATCCTCGGCGAGATGGGCGCCGAGCAGCTTCTGGGCATGGGCGACATGCTCTACATGGCCGGCGGCGCCAAGATCACTCGCTGCCACGGCCCGTTCTGTTCCGATGAAGAGGTCGAGGAGGTGGTGAACCATCTCAAGGCCTACGGCCCGCCGGAATACGTCTCGGGCGTTGTCCAGGGCCCCGACGACGAGAAGGCCGACAACATCGACGCGGTGCTGGGGCTTAACACCGGCGGCAATACCGGCGGCGAGGATGCGCTTTACGACCAGGCGGTGGCGATCGTCATCAAGGACCGCAAATGCTCGACCTCCTATATCCAGCGCAAGCTCGGGATCGGCTACAACAAGGCGGCGCGCCTGGTGGAGCAGATGGAGGACGAGGGCGTGGTCTCGCCCGCCAACCACGTGGGCAAGCGCGAGATCCTAGTGCCCGAGCAGGCCTGATCGCGGCGTGAGGCCCCCTCCCCTGCCGGGGGGGGCCTTTGCCGGCGCGCCCGGGCCATCGAGTGCCGCGCGCGGATGGCGAGGGGGGATGAGGGGGCCAGCCCCCTCTTGGCGCGGAGCGCCAATTCACCCCCGAGGTATTTTGAAACCAGAGAAGATGGGGAGGGCGTGGCGGGGGCCGCGCCTTTGTTGTTCGGGGGGCGATTTTGGGAACGCAGCCGGGGGTCGGGCGTTTTGTCGGGCTGACGGCAGCGGCGGCGAGGGCTTGATCGGCGGTCTGCGGCTGCCGATATCGGGTTGAGCGCCCGTGCTATCGCATAACCGTGCCCGGCATGCCATGTCAGGGACAGACCAGAGCAGGACGAAGGACCTACATATGCTTCGCTACATCACCGCCGCGCTGACCGCGCTGATGCTGACCGCGCTGCCGGCGGCGGCGCAGAAGCTCTCGCTGAACCAGCTGTCGAGCTATCTCAACTCGATCCAGTCGGCTGAGAGCCCGTTCACCCAGATCAACAGCGACGGCACGATCTCGACCGGCAAGATCCTGATCAAGCGCCCCGGCAAGGTGCGGTTCGAGTACAACCCGCCTGAGCAGGCGCTGGTGCTGGCCTGGTCGGGGGCGGTCTATGTCTTCGACAAGAAGGTCGGCGGCCAGCCCGAGACCTACCCGCTGAACCAGACGCCGCTGTCGATCATCCTCGACCGCAACGTCAATCTCGCGCAGGCGGGCTTGGTGATGGGGCATTACTCCGAGGGCACCGCCACCACCGTCACCGCGCAGGATCCGAAGCGGCCGGAATACGGCTCGATCCAGATGAAGTTCACCGGCAACCCGGTGGAGCTGCGCCAGTGGATCATCCGCGACGGCAATGGCAGCACCACCACGGTGGTGCTGGGCGGGCTGAAGAAGGCCAGCCTGCCCAACAGCGTCTTTGACGTGAACCGGGTGCGCTGAGGCGGCCCGCCGGTCCGTGCGGCGCTTAGCGCGCCGCGCGGCAATTGGCGAGCTGCACCTCGTAGACCACGGCGCGGTTGCCGACATCGTCGGCCACCCGCAGCAGCCAGGCCTTGTTGTTGTAGGTGCCGCGCCGGAAGCCGCCGCGCCCTTCGTGATAGGCGAGGTACTGATTGCGGGCGTCGCGCATGCTGATGCCGAGGCTGCGGGCGCTTTCGGCCATGTACCAGCCCATGAAATCGGTGGCATCCTTGATGTTGTCGCGGCGCGCGCGGCGCTTGCCGGTGGAGGCGAGATACTCGTCCCAGGTGGCGTCGAGCGCCTGGCTGTAGCCGAAGGCCGAGCTCTGCCGTCCGTAGGGGATCACCCCCATCGAATAGCGGAACGGCGTCCGGGCATCGGACTTGAACTTGCTCTCCTGGTAGATCGTCGCCATCTGGACGTGCACGGGCACGCCCCATTTACGCTCGGCGGCGCGGAATGCGCGGGTGTAGTGCGGGCGCTCCTTGAGGATCGCGCAGGCATCCTCGAGGTTATCGGGCGACCGCCCGCTGCCACCGCCCCCGCAGGACGCGGCCAACAATACGATCACCAACGCGCGAAGCCATCTGCTCATCTGCCTCTCGCTTTTTGTATGGTTTTATGTTTCTTGCCTCGCTCCAGTTTAGCCGATCGGGGGCCGGGTGGGAATCACAATTGCGCTGGGGCAGGGCGCGGCGATGTCGCGCCGGGGCGTTTCAACCCGAGAGGCGCGGAGGCCGGCTTTGCCGGAATTGTTCACTGTCTGGGCGGGGTTCACAGAGTGTTTCCGCTATAAATCCCTGTGAAGTTGGACAACTTGCCACGAAAATGCCAAAACTTGGACCAAGAGGTCTTTATGCACACACAGCGCGCCAAATATCATCTCGGCCAGGTCGTCCGGCATCGCAAGCACCCGTTCCGGGGCGTGGTGTTCGATGTCGACCCCGAGTTCAGCAACACCGAAGAGTGGTACGAAGCGATTCCCGAGGACGCGCGCCCGGTGAAGGACCAGCCGTTCTATCACCTGCTGGCCGAGAACGAGCAGAGCTTCTACGTGGCCTATGTCTCGGAGCAGAATCTCGTCGCGGATTACTCCGGCGAGCCGGTGGACCATCCCGACATTCCCGACCTGTTCGGGGCGTTCGAGGATGGCAGCTACGCGCTGCATTTCCAGATGAACTGACCTGAGCCGGCGGGGCGATGGATCTTCCGCCCGCCCTTGCCCTCGTGGCCGCGACACTCGGCCTCGTGGCGATCCCGGGCCCGAACGTCACGCTCATCGTCGCCAACACCTTGACCTACGGCACCCGCCATGGCGTCGCTTCGGTGACGGGCACCACGCTGGGCGTGGCGCTGCAGGTGGCGCTTCTGGCGCTGGGTCTGGTTGCACTGATGCAGCTTGCGGCGGGGCTCTTCGAATGGCTGCGCTGGCTCGGCGTGGGCTATCTGGTCTGGCTTGGCGTGACCGAATGGCGCCGTGGGCTTGGGCGGCTCGAGCACGGGACCCCGGAGCGGCGCAGGCCGCTGGCGCTGCTGGGGCAGGGGGCACTGGTCGCCGTGATCAATCCCAAGACGCTGCTTTTCAACGCGGCCTTCCTGCCGCAATTCGCGGGACCGGAGGGCGAGGGGCTGATCGCGGTGGCGCTGCTCTATCTTGCCGTGGTGAGCGGCGGAGACCTGCTCTGGGTGTTGGCGGCGCGCGGGGCGCGCGGCTGGCTGGCCCGTGCCGGCGCCCTGCGGCACCGGCTGAGCGGCGCGCTCTACATGATCGCAGGGGCGGGGCTGGCGCTGGCGAAGCTGCCGCGCTGAGGGGGCGGGCGGCTCAGGCCGCCGCGCGCAGTAGGTCGAGGAATTGCGCCACCTGCTCGGGGCTCAGCGACCAGTCGCAGACGAGGCGCGCCACTGCGGTCTCGTCATCGGGGCCCTCGGGGGTGTCGAAGAGGTGATAATCGGCGCCCTGCGCCATCACCGCCTTGTGGGCCCCGCGCGACATCTCGAAGAACACCATATTGGCATGGGTGTCGTTGAGGATGCTGACCCCGGCGCCCTTCAGGCCTTGCACGAGCTCGTCGCAGCGCGCGTTGGCGCGGGTGGCGAGATCGTGCCAGAGGTTTTCCGTCAGGTAGGCGTCCATCTGCGCGGCGAGGTAGCGGTGCTTCGAGAACAGCATCGCGCCGCGCTTGCGGCGGTACTCGAACTCTTCCGCCTTCTCGGCATCGAAGATCAGCACCGCCTCGACGCCCATCAGCCCGTTCTTGGTGCCACCAAAGACGCAGATGTCGACGCCGGCCTTCCAGCTCATCTCGGCCGGGGTGACGCCGAGCTTCACCGCGGCGTTGGCGAAGCGTGCGCCGTCGAGATGCACCGGCAGGCCGTATTCCTTGGCCACCGCTGTCAGGGCGTGCAGCTCATCCATAGAATAGACATTGCCGCGCTCGGTGAGCTGGGTGATCGAGACCGGGCCGCGCTTGGGGCCGTGCACGCCGCGGTTTTCCTCGCCCTCGATGGCAGCGCGCAGGGTCTCGGGGGTCAGACGGTCGCTCTGGCCCGCGAGGGTGAGCTTGGCGCCGCCGGTGAAGAACTCGGGCGCGTTGCACTCGTCCTCGTGGATATGCGCGGTCGGCGAGCAGAACACGGTGGCATAGGGCGGGCAGAGGCAGGCCAGCGACAGCACGTTGGCCGCGGTGCCGGTGGGTACGAGAAAGACCGCCGCCTCGGGCGCCTCGAAGAGGTCGCGCAGGCGCTGCGTCACCGAAAGTGTCAGCGCGTCGGCGCCGTAGCCCGCCACGTGGCCCTCGTTGGCGCGGGCCATGGCTTCGAGCACCTGCGGCGGCACCGGGCCGGAATTGTCGGAGGCAAAGAACATCAGACGGGCTCCTCGATGATGTGGTCTTCCCAATCGTCCTCGTCGATCTCGAACTCGGGCACGGTGCGGTCGCGCATCGAGACGCCGGCCTGATGCACGGTCTCGGGATCGCCCGAGATCAGCGGGTGCCAGTCGAAGAGCTTCTCGCCGGCCCAGAGCAGGCGATAGGCGCAGGTCTGGGGCATCCAGTAGGCGTGCTCGTCGATATTCGAGGGTTTCAGGACGATGCATTCCGGCACGAACTGGTGCCGGATCGGGTATTGCGCGCAGCGGCAGGTGCCGTCGTCGAACAGGCGGCAGGCGACATCGGTGAGTGCAACCTCGCCGGTCTCCTCGTCCTCGAGCTTGTTGAGGCAGCACTTGCCGCAGCCGTCGCAGAGCGCCTCCCATTCGCGCTCGGAGAGGTCCTTGAGCGGCTTCGTCTCCCAGAAGCGCGGCGCGAGGCCGCTGCGGTCGATGGGATCGCTCATAGCGCCTCCAGGATGTCGCGGGCGCGGGCGCAGTCGGCGTCCATCTGCGCGACCAGCGCCTCGAGGCTGTCGAACTTCACCTCCGGGCGCAGGTACTCGACCAGCCCGATGGAGAGGGTGGCGCCGTAGAGGTCACCCTTGAAGTCGAAGATGAAGGTCTCGAGGTTGGGGCGGTTCTCGCCGAACATCGGGCGCACGCCGATGGAGGCGGCGCCATGGTAGCTGCCCTTGTGCTCGCCGGTGAGCACCTCGACCAGAACGGCGTAGACGCCGAGCCGCGGCGGGTGCAGCCCGTCGATCGACATGTTGGTGGTGGGGTAGCCCAGCTCGCGGCCGCGCTGCTCGCCGCCGATCACCGTGCCCTCGATGCGGTGCCAGTGCCCGAGCTGGGCGGCGGCGTCGCGCGGGCGGCCCTCGGAGAGCGCGTCGCGGATCGCGGTGGAGCTGACCTGGCCGCCCTCGTGCTCGAGGATCTCGGCCACGGTGACGCCGAACCCCATCTCCGCGCCGAAGCGCTTGAGGTGCTCGACGGTGCCGGCGCGTTTGCGGCCGAAGCAGAAATCGGCACCCACCACCACGTGCTTGAGGCCGAGCCCGTCCTTGATGACCTTGCGGGCAAACTCCTCGGGGGTGAGCGCTGCGAGGGCTGCATTGAAGTTCAGCTCATAGAGCCGCTCGATGCCGAGCTTCTCGAGCCGCGAGGCGCGCGCCTTGGCCGACATCAGCCGGAAGGGCGGGGCATCGGGGGCGAAATACTCGCGCGGATGCGGCTCGAAGGTGAGCACGCCGAGCGGCGCGTCGCCGCCGGCGGCGCGCGCGAGGCCGATCACCGCCTGGTGGCCGCGATGCACGCCATCGAAGTTCCCGATGGCCACGCTGGCGCCCCGGTCCTGGGGCTCGACATACTGGTAATCCCGGATGATCCGCATGGGCGAAGGCCTAGCCCCGTCCGCCGGCAGGCGCAAGACGGGGCGGTGCGGGGAGGGGTGCTCAGGGCGGTGATGGCTGCGAGGTTGGGCGCTTGCGGGTGGCCGTGCAGTGCGGCGCGGAATCAAGGCGAAGCCGCCGCGCCATCGCCGGCCCGCCCCCCCGGGCTGGCGATTTGGTGAGGCTTGGAGCTGCGTGTCGAGGTCTTCCGGACGTGGCCGGGATAAATCGAGAGGCTCGGAGGTCGCGACGCCATCCCGCGGTCCGGCGAACGCGCGGCTTA
>NZ_JBYNAH010000246.1:0-7467 GCF_059781815.1 Salipiger sp.
TGGCGCTCTGAGGCAGGCAATCGGACATGACGATGAACCAAGGCGCACAAGCGCGACGCTACCTCGATGTCTTTGGCGTGGCGAAATCCTTCAAGGGAACCCGGGTCATGTCCGACCTGAACTTTCGGGTGGAGCGGGGAGAGCTGGTGTCTCTCCTCGGTCCGTCCGGCTGCGGCAAGTCCACCCTGCTGCGCATCATCGCGGGGCTGCTCGAGGCCGACGAAGGCGCCGTGGTGCTCGACGGGCGCGACATCTCGCGCTTCCCGGCGCACAAGCGCAACGTCTCGGTGGTGTTCCAGAACTACGCGCTGTTCCCGCACATGACGGTGGCCGAGAACGTGGCCTTCGGCCTGCGCGCCCGCGGCATGGCCAAGGCCGACACCGGCACGCCGGTGGCAGAGGCGCTGTCGCTGGTGCGCATGACCGAATTCGCCGACCGTCCCATCGCCGCCCTCTCGGGCGGCCAGCAGCAGCGCGTCGCGGTGGCCCGCGCGCTGGTCGTCGGACCGGATCTGCTGTTGCTCGACGAGCCGTTCTCGGCGCTTGACCGCAAGCTGCGCGAGACCATGCAGGTCGAACTGAAATCCCTGCTGCTCGACCGGGGCATCACGGCGATCTTCGTCACCCACGATCAGGAAGAGGCGATGGGCGTCTCGGACCGGATCGCGGTGATGAATGCCGGCCGGATCGAGCAGTTCGCCGATCCCTCGACGCTTTATGCCCGCCCCGCCTCGCCCTTCGTGATGGATTTCGTCGGGCTCTCGACGCGGATCACCGGCACGGTGGTGGCGCAGGAGGCCGGCATCGCGACCGTCGACACCCCCCACGGCCCGCTCAGGGCGCGCAGCGGGGCCGCCCCCGGCGCGCGGCTTTTGCTCGGCGTCCGGCCCGAGCTGATCTCTGTGGGCTCGGGCGAGAACACCATCGCAGCGACGCTGGCGGATGTCATGGTGCTGGGCTCCAAGACGGTGCTGCACGGCAGCGCACAGAACGACGACCGCGTGCTTTGCGAACTGCCGGGCATCCGCAGCGGGCTCAAGCGCGGGCAGGAGATCACCCTGGGCTGGAACGTCGAGGACACGCTGGCCTACGAGGATCCGGCATGACCGCCCGCGTCGACCGTATCGCGCTGCTGGCGGTTCCGGGGCTGGCCTATCTCGCGGTAATCTATGCGCTGCCGCTGCTGATGCTGCTGGCCAAGTCCGTGCAGACGCCGGAGGGGCTCTCGTTCTCGGAATACAGCGCCTTCTTCGCCGACGACTACAACCTGCGCGTCCTCTGGCGCACCCTGCGGGTGGCCGCCTTCACGACGCTGCTGGCGCTGGTCATCGCCTATCCCACCGCCTTCGTCATGAGCCGCGCCAAGGGGCCGTGGCTGACGGTGTTCCTTGTGGCGATGGTGCTGCCGATGTCGCTTGGCGTGGTGGTCAAGGCCTTTGCCTGGTCGATCCTGTTCCGCGCCAACGGTTTCCTCAACAGCGCGCTGCAATGGCTGGGCGTCACCGAAAAGCCGGTGCGGATGCTGTTCACCGAGACCGCGCTGGTGGTCGGCGCCGCCAACGTGTTCCTGCCCTTCATGGTGCTGCCGATCTACGCCGTGGTGCGCCAGCTCGACCGGGGCCTGCCCGAGGCCGCCGCTTCGCTCGGGGCCGGGCCGTTCTTTCGCTTCTTCCACGTCACCTTGCCGCTCACCCTGCCCGGCGTGGTGGCGGGATCGGCCTTTACCTTCTCGATGGCGATCTCGATGTACGTGATCCCCTCGCTGATCGTCGGCGAGCGCCAGCAGACCCTGTCGATGCTGATCGCCCGCAGCTTCCTCTACCTGCGCAACGAGCCGCTCGGCTCGACGATTTCCGCCGTGCTGCTGGCCATCGCGATCTTTGTCGTGGTGTTCTCGAGCTGGCTCGCGCGCCGTCTCGGAGCCCGCCAATGACCCGGACCGACCGTCTCTTCCGCGCGCTGAGCTGGATCGTCGCGCTTGGCTGCGTGGTGTTCCTGATGCTGCCGATCCTGATCACCGTTGCGGCCTCGTTCTCGGCCTCGCCGGTCTACACCCTGCCGCCGCCGGAATGGTCGCTGCGCTGGTACGCCTCGCTGAACAAGCGCTCGGGGCTGTGGGACGCGGTGCTGCTCTCGCTCAACCTTGCCTTCGTCTCGACGCTGATCTCGTTGGTGCTCGGCACGCTCGCCTCGATCGCGGTGACGCGCGGCAACTTCCGCGGCCGCGAGGCGATCGCCACCTTCGCCGTCTCGCCGCTAATGATGCCCGGTCTGGTGGTCGGCGTGGCGCTCTTGCAGTTCTTCCGCGAGATCGGCCTGCGCGATGCCTATGTGTCACTGCTGCTGGGCCATATCGTCATCACCCTGCCCTTCGTGATGCGCACCCTTCTGGCCTCGATGGCGGCGTTCGATTTCTCGATGATCGACGCGGCGCGCACGCTGGGGCTCAGCTATCCCAAGGCGATCCTGCAGGTGCTGGTGCCCAACCTCGCCCCCGCCTACCTGACCTCGGGGCTGTTCGCCTTCCTTGCCTCGATGGACAACTACCCGATCTCGATCTTCCTGACCGATGCGCGCAACAAGACGCTGCCGATCAAGATGCTGCAATATCTCGAAGAGCAGCCCGACCCGTCGCTTGCGGCAATGTCTTCGGGGCTGATCCTGCTGGCGATCATCGTGCTGGTCTTCGGGGCGCGCACGGTCGGACTCAACCGCATGATCCAGGGCTGAGAAGATGACCGACCGACGCGATTTCAAGGGCTATTTCGGCGCCGAGCCCGCGCCCTGCTGGCCGGAGGGCGCCCGGCTCGCGGTGTCTTTCGTGGTTAATGTCGAGGAGGGCGCGGAACTCTCCATCGGCGACGGCGACCCGCGCAACGAGAGCGTCTACGAGATCCGCGAGGAGGTCGAGGGCGTGCCCGATCCTTGCATGGAGACGCATTTCGCCTACGGCACCCGGCAGGGCTATGCCCGCATCGCCGCCGCCTTCGACCGGCACGGCGCCAAGGCCACCTTCTCGACCTGCGGGCGGGTGGCCGAGCGCAGCCCCTGGCTGATGGAGGACATCGTCGCGCGCGGCCACGAGGTGTCGTGCCACGGCTGGCTGTGGCAGCGTCACGCCCATATGGCGCTGGACGAGGAGCGGGCGGTGATCGCCCGCACCCATGCGGCGATCGAGGCCGCCTGCGGCGTGGCCCCGGTGGGCTGGCATACCCGCTCGGCGCCTTCGGTCAACACCCGCGACCTGCTGATCGAGCGCGGCGATTTCCTGTATGACAGCGATGTCTACGACGACGACATTCCGCGCATGGTCGGCGATCACGTCATTCTGCCCTATGCGTTTGACACCAACGACATGCGCTTCTCGCCCGGCGGCGGTTTCGTGCAGGCGGCGGATTTCAGCACCTACGTGATGGGCGCCTTCGACCGGCTTTATGCCGAAGGCGCCGGGGCCGCGCGGATGATGTCGATCGGGCTGCACCTGCGGCTGATCGGGCGCCCGGGGCGCATCGCGGGGCTCGAGGACGTGCTGGCCCATATCGCCGGGCACGACGACGTCTGGATCGCGCCGCGTCGCGACATCGCCGCGTGCTGGGCGGCGGCGCATGGGGCCGGGCAATGACCGGCTTGGACCTCTCCGCCACCGCGCTGGCCGCGCTCGTACGCGCGGGCGAGGTCTCGCCCGTCGAGCTCGCCGCTGCCGCGCTTGCCCGTGCCGAGGAGCGCAATCCCGGGCTCAACGCGCTGACCGTGCTCAACCCCGCGCTCGAGGCGGAGGCCAAGGCGGTGGCCGCGCGGCTCGAGGCCGGAGAGGAGCTGCCGCTCGCCGGCGTGCCGGTGGTCATCAAGGACAATATCTGGGTGAAGGGCCTGCCGATCACCCAGGGCTCGCGCCTCTTTGCCGGGTTCATCGCGCCGGAGGATGCCATCGCCGTGCGTCGCCTGCGCGCCGCAGGGGCGCTGATCCTCGGCATCGCCACCTGTTCCGAGTTTGCCTGCAAGGGCGTGACCAACACGCCGCTGCACGGCAAGACCCGCAACCCGATCGATCCGCGCCTGACGACCGGCGGCTCCTCGGGTGGCCCGGTGGCGGCGGTGGCCGCGGGCATGGCGCCGCTGGCGCTTGGCACCGACGCGGGCGGCTCCTCGCGCCGTCCGCCCGCGCATACCGGACTCTACGGCTTCAAGCCGAGCCTCGATCTCGTGCCCTACGGTCCCGGCTTCGACGAGCCTGTCGACGGGATCTCGGTGATCTGCCCCATCGCGCGCAGGCTCGAAGACATCACCCTTGCGATGTCGGTGCTGGCCGGGCTGCCCCCGGCGGCGCCGCTCACGGGCGACATCGCGTGGAGCGCGGATTTCGGTCTCGCTCAGCGCCTCGACGCCGAGGTCGAGACGGCGCTTCACCACGTCATCGCAGGGCTGTCGGCGCGGGGCGTGCCGCTCACCCGGGCCGCGCCCGACTGGGAGGGGCTGGATGGCGGCTCGGTCATGCCTCTTCAGCATGCCGGGCTCGCGCGGCTGCACGGCGCGGCGTGGCGCGCCACGCCCGAGGCGCTCGATCCCGACCTCGCGGCGCAGATCGAGGCGGGGCTGGCGCTGTCGCCCTCTGCCATCGCCACCGCTCAGGACGCTTCGGCGCGGATGGGAGAGATCCTGACCGCCTTTTTCGCCCATCATGCGGCGCTGATCGTGCCCACCACCCCCTGCCCCGCATGGCCCATCGATCAGCTGGCGCCGAAGACCATCGGCGGCCTGCCCTGCGCGCCGCGCGACCATGCCGACTTCACGCCGCAGGCCAACCACGCCGGTTGCCCGGCTATCACCCTGCCCGTCGCCACCACGCCGGAGGGCCTGCCGCTCGGGCTGCAGCTCATCGCCGCGAAAGGGCAGGACGCGGGGCTGCTCGCCACCGCCAAAACACTCATGGCCATGCTGGCCCAACAAGAACGCGAAAGGGTTCCCTGATGCGCATCCTTCTGGTCAACCCCAACATGACGCAGGCCATGACCGACACCATGGCGAACATCGCCCGGCACATGGCCGACGGGCGGGCCGAGATCGTGCCACTGACCGCGCAGCGCGGCTTTCCCTACATCGCCTCGCGCGCCGAGGCCCAGATCGCCGGCGGCATCGCGCTCGAGATGATCGCCGACAATCTCGAGGGCATCGACGCGGTGGTGATCGCGGCCTTCGGAGACCCGAGTCTCGCCGGCGCGCGCGAGCTTTTCGACGTGCCCATCGTCGGGATGGCCGAGGCGGCGGTGATGACCGCAGCGATGCTGGGAGAGCGCTTTTCCATCGTGACCTTCTCGCCGGTGATGACGCGCTGGTACACCGATTGCGTGCACGACACCGGGCTCGCGGCGCGCTTCACCGGCGTGCGGGCGCCCGACGCCCATGGCGGCAATGTCGCCAATGCCGCGCAGGACATGCGCGGCGATCTGATCGCGCTCGCCAAGCGTGCCGTCACCGAGGACGGCGCCGACGTGGTGATCCTGGGCGGCGCGCCGCTGGCCGGGCTTGCCCCCGAGATCGACGCCGAGATTCCCGCCATCGTCATCGACCCGATCGCCGCCGCGGTGGCGCAGGCGATCACGCTGACCTCGCTCAAGGCACGGTTCGAGGGCCGCGCCTGCAAGCCCATCGCCAAGGCCTCGGTCGGGCTGTCGACCGCGCTCACCCATGTGATTGCCCGGGAAACGGCGCAATAAAGCCGGCCTTCGCGCGGCTCAGGCCATGTGAGGTGCCTGCGACGCGGCGAGGCGCTCGAGAACCTCTTCCGCGGCCGCGCGTATGGGGTTGACCAGCGGCACCGGCGTTTGCAGCGACAGCCGTTCGGCGGCCTCGCCCAGCGGGCCGCCCCCGATGATCACCCGTTCGGCCCCCGCCTCTGCGGCGCGTTCGACCGCCACGAGAAGACCGCGGTCGAGCGCAGGCTCGTCCCGCATCAGCGCGCGCGGGTCGCCATCTGCGAGGAAACATCCAAGATACCCGCCCCCGCCCTCTCGCATCAGAGTGTCGATCCGATCCTCGAGCGCCGGCGTAGTCGTGGCGACGGCAAAGCGCGCTCCCGCCCGCCGGCAGGCACGGGCGGCCGCCGCGCCGATCCCAACCACCGGAACGGACAGCCTGCGCCCCAAGGCGCGCGCGCCCGGGTCGCCGAAGGCCGCGACGATGACCGCCTCGGTCGCTGCGGGAAGCCGCGCGGCCTCGATGCAACCTGCCGCCGCATCCAGAGCCTCCGGGCTGGTGATGAGCCGTGGGCCTTCCTCTGCGGTCCAGCCATGCGGCGGATCGCGCAGCACGGAGCCAGCGATCCGGCACATCCTCTGCGTGGTCTCGCGGCACGAATTTGGATTCATCAAGAGCACGGTCATGGACCGGCGAACCTCCTTGTTTTCTCGCTCATTTATAGCCGAGATGACCACCGTCGGAAATATGGAATGCCATTTTTCGGTGGATTGCGCGTGTTCCTCAACCGCCTCGAACAGTGCCACATCGTTCCGGCGCGGACCCGCTGGTCAATGGCGCCGACCCGCGTGATGTGAGACGGGGTGCCGACGCAGGGGAACGGCAAGCGCCATCCCTCCGGGTGGCGCGAGGCCCATGAGGCCCGATGTCTTAAGGTTCTTCGATACCTGCATGGGGGCTTCTCGCGCGCCTTCGCGTCCGACATTTCGCGAGCGCAATCGGCGACCCCTCTGAGGCGGTCGCTGGCCTCGTCAGGAATTGTCGTTCTGTAAGCGGGCGCCTGAGCAACTCCGCGAGAACACTGGGGCAGCTCGGTCCGCAGGGCATTCCATGCCCAATCGACGCAGCCCCGCTCCATCAGTCGGCAATTTGGTTCACCCGCCACTCTCGGGAATGGGCCGTCAAGAGCACTGCCAGCGACCCTTCTGTACGGAAAACGGACCCGGCCCGAGGGCCGGATCCGCAAGAGGTTGCGAGGTCAGACCATGATCATGCCGCTGTCGAGATCGCTCAGCGCGGTCTCGTTCAGCACCACGGTGACGTCCATGTCGTTGAAGACCACGGTATCGTCCTCTTCGGTCATCTTCGCCATCACGTCGTCGGCGCTGTCATAGCCGAAGGCGGTGAAGTCGAGCGTGTCCCAGTATTCGAGGTCGGTCACGGTGTGGGAGCTGTCCGCATCGGTCGAGAACACGAAGCGATCCGAGAGGACCCCGCCCGAGAGGGTGTTGTCGCCGGCATTGCCCATCAGCACGTCGTCGGTCTCCTGCGCCATGACCCAGGCGTTCATGTCGCTTACGGTTTTCGCGCTGAACTCCGGGCTCTGCGCAAAGCCGATCAGGATCTCGGCACGGGATGCGCCCTCGTCGAGGCGCGCGGTCCAGTTCGCCAGCCCCTGCGCGTCGGGGTCGCGGTCGAGAGCGTTCTCGTAGAGCGCCGTCACGTATTCCTCATTCGAGGTATTGCCGTAGACCGCCTTGAACTCCGCGCTGC
>NZ_JBYNAH010000405.1:0-1866 GCF_059781815.1 Salipiger sp.
AATCCACATGGGTGATCGCCGGGATCTCGGAGCGCTTGATGTTCAGCTTTTCGATCCCGAAGAGCTGTTCTTCCTCTGCGGTCATCTTGCGCTGCTTGTCTTCGCGAACATGATCGACAAGCAGCATGTAGGGGCTGTCATAGTCGAGGTTGAACCAGTCGCCCATGTCCTCGCGCAGCACCGAGGGCGCGAAGGGGCGGAAGCTCTCGCGGAACTTCACCTTCAGGTTCAGGGTTTTCTGCATGCTCTCGGAGCGTGGATCGCCGAGGATCGAGCGCCCGCCCAAGGCCCGGGGGCCGAACTCCATGCGGCCGTTGAACCAGCCCACTGCCTTGCCATCGGCCAGGGCCTGCGCGGTGGCCTCGATCATGCCCGGCTCCTCCAGCGTCTCAAACTTCGCGCCCGCCGCCGTCAGGCGCCGCTCGATGTCGGCTTGCTTGAAGACCGGGCCAAGATAGGCGCCTTTCATGCCATCGCGCGCACCGTTCCGGACCACGCGGTCATGGCCCAGTTCCTGGTGCCATGCCGCCTGCGCCGCGCCAAGCGCGCCACCGGCATCCCCGGCCGCCGGTTGCACCCAGATATCCTTGAAGGCCCCGTCCCGCAGGATCTTGCCATTGGCGACACAGTTCAGTGCAACGCCGCCCGCCATGCAAAGGTTGGGAATTTGGTATTCCTGCGCCAGATGACGGACCATGGTCAGTACGATCTCTTCGGTGACCGCCTGCACCGAGGCGGCCATATCCATGTGGAACTGGTCCAGCATCTCGCTTTCGGGCACACGCACGGGCCGCCCGAAGAGATCCGAGAATTTCTGGTTCGTCATCGTCAGACCGGTGGCGTAGTTGAAATAGTCCTGGTTCAACCGGAACGAGCCATCGGGCTTCAGATCGACGAGTTCCTTCAGGATCAGGTCCTTGAACCGCGCCGCGCCATAGGGCGCCAGCCCCATCACCTTGTACTCGCCGCTATTGACCCTGAAGCCGGTATAATAGGTCACCGCCGAATACAGGAGGCCGAGCGAATGCGGGAAATGGATCTCCTTGACCATCTCCAGCTCTTTGCCGCGTCCGATCGCAACCGTCGTTGTCGCCCATTCGCCCACACCATCCAGCGTCAGCACGACGGCCTCCTCGAAGGGTGACGGATAAAACGCGCTCGCGGCGTGGCTCATGTGGTGTTCGGCGAACATGAGCTTGTCGCGGAGCTCCGCCGTGGGACTGATCTCCTTCAGTTCCTTCAGCAGCAGCGATTTCTGAAACAGCTTCTCCTTGATCCAGACCGGGATCGCGACACTGAACGACCGAAACCCGCGCGGCGCGTTGGCAACGTAAGTCTCCAGAAGCCGCTCGAACTTGAGGAAGGGTTTGTCATAGAACGCAACGCCGTCCACATCGTCCAGCGTCAACCCGGCCTCCTCCAGAACATATTCGATCGCATGGCGCGGGAATCCGGCATCATGCTTCTTGCGTGTGAACCGTTCTTCCTGTGCGGCCGCAAAAACCTCTCCATCCACCAGAAGCGCGGCCGCGCTGTCGTGATAAAACGCCGAAATTCCAAGTATGGCTGACACTGAACGATCCTTTGGGCAAGGGCGCGGTATTTCCGCCGCCTCGGATCAGGAGGCGACAGAGAAGGGCGCGGGCATCAAAACAGGGTATAGATGAAAGGCGCGATGGCCGACCCCTGGGTCAGAACAATCAGGCCCCCGAGAAGCACCATCATCACAAGGATGGGCAGCAGCCAGAATTTGCGTCGGACCCTCAGAAATTCCCATAGTTCAGCTACAAAAGACATATGGATTCACTCCTACGCAACCAATTCTAATACTGCTTGTACATGGATGAGGGCGGCCCATCCTTTGAC
>NZ_JBYNAH010000406.1:0-1865 GCF_059781815.1 Salipiger sp.
TTCCAAGGGGGGATCAAAGTCTCCCGGGGCAGGCTGGCGCTGGCCAAGCTGCTCAGTCTATTTCCGGCGCCGCCGCACATCGAACCGGGTATCCACGCCAGCGCGGTTGTCGATCCGACCGCCAAGATCGACACCAACCCAGCCCAGCGGACAGTCAAGGTCGAGACGACCGCAACCCCCGCTGTCCTTCAGCAGGTTCTCGAAGAGGCTGGGTATCCGGCGACCGTGAATTGAACAGGAGCAAGATCATGCACAAGCTGACCCCGATTTTCATTGGCGGCGCACTCGCCATCAGCGCCGGCCTCGCCATCGCACAAAGCCAACTGAACACGGATACCACCATGCAAGGCCACGAAATGCCGGGGCATTCGATGCCGGCCTCCGACAACCCATCCACGCAGGCTTATATCGAAGCCAATGATCGCATGCACAAGGACATGATGGTCGAGTTCACCGGCGATGCCGACATCGACTTCATGCGCGGAATGATCCCGCACCACCAGGGCGCGATCGACATGGCGCGGGTCGTTCTGCAATACGGTACCGATCCTGAGGTTCGTAAGCTGGCCGAGGACGTGATCTCGGCCCAAGAAGGCGAGATCGCCATGATGCGGGAATGGCTCACCGCACGCGGGCAATAAGAATCGCACCCGCGGCAACGCCTCGCAGATCCACAAATTTGGGGGCATTCTGCGAGATCGCCCATACCGGGCCGGGCTGTCCAGTTTGAAACGGCACATGAAAAGCCAGCAGCGAAGTCGTTCGCGGCTGGCTATTGTCACTGGCGGACTCGGACCGCGGCAGATCACTCTACCGTCGCTGCCGCCACTTGCTCTTCCGGCGTGAAGAAGACATCGGCGTGCATGTCTTCGGGACGCAGGCCCCGCGCGAAAACCACGTCCATCGCCGCATCGACCATCGGGGGCGGACCTGCAACATAGGCTTTCCACCCGTCGAAGTCGGCGAGATCCTCGACCACCGCATCGGTCACGAAGCCGTGCCGATGGAGTGCTGCCTGCATATCCGACAGGACAGCCGTAAAGCTGAGGTTATTATGACGGTCCGCCAGTGCCTCGAAATGCTCGACGAGATAGAGGTCGCGCGCGCCGCGTGCGCCAAAGTAGACATGGATCGGCTGCTTCATGCCGTGAGCAAGGGCCGTTTCCACGATCGACTTGATCGGCGCCAGACCGGAACCGCCAGCGATGCACAGGATCGGGCCGGAATGATGCTGACGGAGGTAGGAGGAGCCTAGCGGAAATTCGAGCGTCACCTTGTCGCCGGCTTTCAGCGCGTCATGGACGTGCTGTGACGTGATGCCCCCCAGAACCTTGCGAATGTGGAATTCGAGGCTGTCGTCGCCGTGACGATTGGCCATGGAGTAGCTGCGCGCAGGCACACCATCGAATCCGACCTGGGCATACTGACCGGCCGTGAAGAGCAGGGGAGAGCCGTCGGCAGGCGCGATCCGAACCAGCTTGATGTCGTGAGTGAGGTCATCGAGGCCGATCACGATGGCATCCAGCCGTCGAGGAGCCGTAACGGCATCATCGTCATCGCTGCCCAGCCAGGCGACTGCCGCATCGGTCTTCGGCACCGCACGTCATGCCAGGATCAGGCAATCGGCCTTCTCTTCCTCGCTGAGGGCGAAGCGAGAATGCTGGAGCAGCTCCACCTTACCCTCGATCAGGCGGGACTTGCAGGAGCCGCAGCGGCCGGACCGGCAACCGTGAGGATAGGGGATGCCGGCGGCGAGCGCGGCGTCGAGAATTGTTTGGCCCTCATGGACCTCAAGGCTGGTCCGCGCCTGCCGGATGTCAACAAACTTGCTCGTCATCTGCGTCTCCTCACAGGCTCCCGGCGAG
>NZ_JBYNAH010000247.1:0-7313 GCF_059781815.1 Salipiger sp.
CTTTGGCCTGGCGTCGTACTTCTACGCCAAGGACCTGAGCCGCGTGTACAAGGTGGCCGAGGCGCTGGAATACGGCATCGTCGGCGTCAACACCGGCATCATCTCGACCGAGCTCGCCCCGTTCGGCGGCGTCAAGCAGTCCGGCCTCGGCCGCGAGGGCTCGCATCACGGCATCGAGGATTACCTCGAGATGAAATACGTCTGCCTCAGCGTATGAGGACGACCCTGAGGCGCGGGGAGGATCTCCCCGCGCCGCACGAGCTTCCGACCGAAGCGCATCTCCGCGCGTGGATGGCGGCGGCCCATACCGGTGCCGGTAGCCCGTGGCTGCCCGTCGATCTTGCCGAGGCGCTGGCGCGCTACGCGCTGCACCACGGCGAGGGCATCCGCATGATGGAGGCCGCCTCGCTCACCCTGCATGAACCGCCGCGCGACGTGGCGTGGGAGATCATCGGCGCAGACAGCGACGGTGAGAACTGGGAAGACCACGAGGACCCCGAGCGCGCCTTCCGCCTGTTCCGCGCCAAGCTGCGCAAGGCGCAGGGCGACGGCGTGCGGCTGCAATACAAGATCTGGCTCGGGCGCAAGCACAGCTGAACCGCCGTTCGCTCAGCTTTCGTCGGCCAGCCCCTGCAGGATCGGGCAATCCGGCCTGTGATCGCCATGGCAGGCCTCGACCAGCCGCGCCAGCGTAGCATGCATCTCGCGCAGCTGGGCGATCTTCTCCTCGATCTGCGCCAGATGCTCGGTCGCCAGCGCCTTGACGTCGGCGCTCTCGCGCGCCTCGTCCTCGTAAAGCCCCAGCAGGGTGCGGCAATCCTCGATGGTGAAGCCCAGCGCCCGGGCGCGGGCGAGGAAGGCGAGCTTGTGCAAGTCCTGCTCCGAGAAGGCGCGATAGCCGTTCTCCGAGCGCTGCGGGCGCACCAGCCCGATATCCTCGTAGTAGCGGATCGTCTTGGCCGGGATGCCCGCCCGCTCTGCCACCTGTCCGATGTTCATTCCGCCGCCTCCAGTGTCATGGGCTGCGCCTTCGCCGTCTCACGCGCCGGCGCAATCACCGGCGCCAGTCGGCGCAGCCGCAGCGCGTTGGTGAGCACGAAGACCGAGGACAGCGCCATCGCCCCCGCCGCCAGCATCGGCGACAGCAGCAGCCCGAAGGCCGGGTAGAGCACGCCCGCCGCGACCGGCACCAGCGCCACGTTGTAGCCGAAGGCCCAGAACAGGTTCTGCCGGATGTTGCGCAGCACCGCGCCGCTGACATGGAACGCCTCGACCACCCCCGAGAGCTCGCCCGAGACCAGCACGATATCGGCGCTCTCGATGGCGACGTCGGTGCCGGTGCCGATGGCGATGCCGACCTCGGCCTCGGCCAGCGCCGGGGCGTCGTTGATGCCGTCGCCGACAAAGGCCACCGGGCCGAAGCGCTCGCGCAGCGCCTTGACCGCGGCGAGCTTGCCCTCGGGCAGCACCTCGGCCTCGACATGGTCGATGCCCAGCTCGTCCGCGATGGCCTGCGCGGTGGCGCGTGTGTCGCCGGTGATCATCGCGACCTTGATGCCCTGCGCGTGCAGCGCCTCCAGCGCCGCCTTGGCGCCGGGCTTCACCCGGTCGGCCACGGCGAAGACCCCGGCGATGGCACCGTCGACGGCGACCAGAACCGGCGTCTGCCCGGATGCGGCGATCTCGTCATGTGCAGCCTCGAGCGGGCCAAGCGCGATACCCTCTCGCGCCATCAGCCGCTTGGCGCCCACCAGCAGCGCGTGGCCCTCCACCACGGCGGAAAGCCCGTGGCCGGCGATGGCCTCGCTGCGCTCCGGCTGGCTCAGCGCCGCGCCTTTGGCGGCGGCTTCCAACGCGCGGGCAATCGGGTGCTCCGAGCCCTGCTCGGCGCTGGCCGCGAGGCGCAGCACCTCGGAAGCGTCGAAGTTCGGCGCGGCCTCGGAGCGCACCAGCGCGGGCTTGCCCTCGGTCAGGGTGCCGGTCTTGTCGAAGGCCACAACGCGGCTCGCCTCGAGCGTCTGCAGCGCGTCGCCCTTGCGGAACAGAACGCCAAGCTCGGCGGCACGCCCGGTGCCAACCATGATCGAGGTCGGCGTGGCGAGCCCCATGGCGCAGGGGCAGGCGATGATCAGCACCGAGACCGCGGCCACCAGCGCATGGGTCAGCGCCGGCGACGGGCCGAAGACCATCCACACAAGGAAGGTCAGCGCGGCGGCGGCGATCACCGCGGGCACGAACCAGATCACCACCTTGTCGGCGAGCGCCTGAATCGGCAGCTTGGCGCCCTGCGCGTCTTCGACCATGGCGATGATCCGCGCCAGCATGGTGTCGCGCCCGACGGCGGTGGCGCGGAAGCTGAGCGCGCCCGAACCGTTCACCGTGCCGCCCACCACCGTGTCGCCGGGGCCCTTGCCCACCGGGACCGGCTCGCCGGTGATCATGCTCTCGTCGATATAGCTGGTGCCGGTGATCAGCTCGCCGTCCACCGCGATACGCTCGCCGGGGCGCACATGCACCACGTCGCCAAGCTGCACCTCGTCGATGGCGATCTCGGTGATCTGCCCGTCACGTTCGATCCGCGCCGTGGCCGGGCGCAGCCCGACCAGCCGCTTGATCGCGGCGCCGGTGCGGCCCTTGGCGCGGGCCTCGAGAAAGCGGCCCAGCAGGATCAGCGTGACGATGACGCCGGCGGCCTCGAAATAGACCGCGCGGGTGCCTTCGGGCAGCAGCCCCGGCAGGAACAGCGCCACGGTGGAATAGCCCCAGGCCGCCAGCGTGCCGAGCGCCACCAGAGAGTTCATGTCGGGCGCCCGCTTGACCAGCAGCGGCAGGCCGACCCGGTAGAAGCGGCGTCCGGGGAAAATCAGCACGGCGGTGATCAGCACGAATTGCAGCAGCCACGAGGCCTGCATGCCGATGCTGTTCATGATCAGGTCGTGAAAGCCGGGGATCAGGTGGCCGCCCATCTCGATGATGAAGACCGGCAGGGTGAGGACGGCGGCGACGATCAGGTCGCGCTTCAGCGCGCGATGCTCGGCGGCCTTGCGGGCCTCGTGCTCGGCACTGTCATCTCCGGCGGGGCGGGCCTTGTAGCCGGCCTGCGCGACGACGCGGGCCAGATCGGCGGCCTCGGCGCTGCCCGCCAGAAGCGTCACCTCGGCGGTCTCGCTGGCGAGGTTGACGCTGGCCTTCAGCACGCCGGGCACCGCGTTCAGCGCGCTCTCGACGCGGTTGACGCAGGAGGCGCAGCTCATGCCCTCGATGGCGAGCTTCACCTGCGCCTCGCGGGCCGGGTAGCCGGCGGAGGCGAGCGCCTCGCGCAACGCCTGAACGCCCGCCGAGCCCTCGACCGTCGCCATGCGGTTGGCGAGGTTGACGCTGGCTTCCTCGACGCCCGCAACGCCTGCGAGCGCCTTCTGCGCCCGGCCGGCACAGCCGCCGCAGTTCAGCTTGGTCACTTCGAATCGGATCGGTTCCGCGGCCATGGCAGACTCCTTTCGTCTGGTCTGGACCGGGATATAGTCCTTCCAGTGACTGGAAGGTCAAGGGGCGCGCCGCGCCCTGCGTCAGTTCAGCACGCAGCGCTGGCGCAGGCGGCATTCGCCGCAGAGCAGCGGCAGGCCGACCCGTTCGGCGGTATTCACCAGCGTCAGCACGTGAACCGGCGTGACCAGCATCGTTGCTTCGAGAAGCGCCTGCTCGCGGTCCTGCTCGGTGGCGGTGAGCACGAAACGGGCGATGGCGCGCTCGTCCTCGCTGCTGCTGGCGGCGCCTTGTTGCAGGATGAGAGGGCTGTGCCAGCCATGTCGGGTGAGCATCTCGGCCAGTTCGCCGAAGGCACGCAGACAGGCGCGGGTGCGGGTGAAGCCAAGCGCATCGCGCAACAAGAGCTGCGCCGAGGCCTCGTCATCGTCGCGCCAGAGCCGCAGCAGGTCGATGACCCAGCGCTCCGCTCGCCTCAGCTCGACGCGGTCGAACCGTTCATGTCGCATGGAAACTCTCCCAGCCAGTGTCTTTGCACGACCGGGCTGCCCGGGGTGGGCTGGCTGGGTGAGTTAATCCTGACTTTTTAAATCAGGTAAGTCAAGCGGCCCCGCTCGCGCCGGTCTCGGCGGCGATCTGGGCGCGGGACTTGCGGGCGCGTTCGGTGGCCGACTTGAGCTGGCCGCAGGCGGCCATGATGTCCTCGCCGCGCGGGGTGCGGATCGGCGAGGCGTAGCCGGCCTTGTAAACGATGTCGGCAAAGCGCTCGATGCGCTCCCAGTCCGAGCGCTGGTAGGGCGCGCCGGGCCATTCGTTGAAGGGGATCAGGTTGATCTTGGCGGGGATGCCCTTGATCAGGTTCACCAGACGGCGGGCGTCGGCGTCGCTGTCGTTCACGTCCTTGAGCATCACGTATTCGAAGGTGATGCGCTCGGAGTTTGACAGGCGCGGGTACTCGCGCAGGGCGTTCAGCAGCGTCTCGATGTTCCAGCGCTTGTTGATCGGCACCAGCTTGTTGCGCACCTCGTCGGTGGTAGCGTGGAAGCTCACCGCCATCAGGCAGCCGATCTCCTCGGCGCATTTGGCGATCTCGGGCACGACACCGGAGGTCGACAGCGTGATGCGGCGGCGCGACAGGGCGATGCCCTCGCCGTCCATGGCGATCTTCATCGCGTCACGCACGTTGTCGAAATTGTAGAGCGGCTCGCCCATGCCCATCAGCACGATGTTCGACAGCAGGCGCGGCCCGCTCTCGCCGGTGCCGGTGCCGGGCTCGGGCCACTCGTCGAGATCGTCGCGCGCCAGCATGATCTGGCCGACGATCTCCCCGGCGGTCAGGTTTCGCACCAGCTTCTGGGTGCCGGTGTGGCAGAACGAACAGGTCAGCGTGCAGCCGACCTGGCTCGAGATGCAGAGCGTGCCGCGGCCTTCCTCGGGGATGTAGACCACCTCGACCTCGTGGCCGCCGGCGATTCGGACGAGATACTTGCGGGTGCCGTCGGCCGAGACCTGCTTGGAGACGATCTCGGGCAGGGCGATCTCGAAATGCCCTTCGAGCTTGGCGCGGTAATCCTTGGCGAGATTGGTCATCTCGGCAAAGTCGCGCACGCCCCAGTGATAGACCCATTGCCAGATCTGGTTGACGCGCATCTTGGCCTGCTTTTCCGGCGTGCCCATCTCGATCAGGGCAGCACGAAGCGCCTCGCGGGTCAGGCCCACGAGGTTCAGCTTGCCGCCCTCGGGCAGCTTGCGGGGGATCGTCATCACGTCCTGCGTGATCGGCGCATCTGCGGCCATCTCGGTCATCCTCTGTCTGAAGAAGACGCCCCTATACAGGATTCGGCCAGAAAAACAAAGGCCGCGCTTGCCGGTGCCGCGCAGGATCGCGGAGCCGTGAGAACGGGCCTCCCGGGCCCGGCTCTCAGGTCACCACTCGAAGCGTCAGGTTGATGCGCCCGCCCTGCGGCAGCAGCGTCGAGGAGCCGAAGCGGATGCGGTCGACGCCGTGATGGCGCAGGCGCGCCTCCCCGCCCATCACCACCACTGCGCCGGAGCGCAGCCAGACCGACTCGGTCTTGCCGCCGCGCTCGGTATTGCCCATGCGAAAGAGCCCGTCATCGCCCAGCGAGACCGAGACCACCGGGCAGGCGAAATCCGCCTCGTCCTTGTCCTGGTGCAGACCCATGCGGGCGCCCTCGCCATACCAGTTAATCAGGCAGCATTCCGGCGCGCGGGCGCAACCCGCCACATCCTCCCAGATCGCCAGCACCTCGTCGGGGATCGGCGGCCAGTCCATGCCATCGGGGTGGCGCGGCTCGTAGCGGTAGCCGCGCCGGTCGGTGATCCAGCCGAAGCGCCCCGCCGCCGACATCCGCACCGACATCTTCTGCCCCCGCGGGGTCACCGGCTGGTAGAGCGGCGCGACGCGCAGACAATCGCGCAAACGCTCTATCAGCGCCTCCTGCGCCGGGCGGTCAAGATAGTCCGGGTAGATCCGAAAGCCGCGCTGTTCGATGTGATGTGCCATGGCCACTTTCTTCCGCAAAGGACGGCGCGTCGCAAAGAAAATCCCCGGATTCGCCGGATTCAGCCCCGGCACGGCGCTTGCAGCGCTGAAACCCCCTCCTTATATACCGTCCGAAGCCGCGAGGCCCCGGCCAAACGGTTACACAAACAGCGGGGCTGGATGCCGTAATCGGGTCCGACGCCTCGTGTCATCGCCTTGAATTGGAAAGGGATCGAAAGATGGGTAAAGTTATCGGTATCGACCTCGGCACCACGAACTCCTGCGTTGCCATCATGGACGGCAGCCAGGCGCGCGTGATCGAAAACGCCGAAGGCACCCGCACCACCCCCTCCATCGTCGCATTCGCCGACGATGAACGCCTCGTCGGCCAGCCCGCAAAGCGCCAGGCCGTCACCAACCCCGAAGCCACCATCTTTGCCGTCAAGCGTCTGATCGGCCGTCGCACCACCGACGCCGAAGTGACCAAGGATCAGGGCATCGTGCCCTACAAGATCGTCGACGGCGGCAATGGCGACGCATGGGTTGAAGCCAAGGGCGAGAAATACTCGCCGTCGCAGATTTCCGCCTTCATCCTCGGCAAGATGAAGGAAACCGCCGAGAGCTATCTCGGCGAAGAGGTGACCCAGGCGGTCATCACCGTGCCGGCCTATTTCAACGACGCCCAGCGTCAGGCCACCAAGGACGCCGGCAAGATCGCCGGTCTCGAAGTCCTGCGCATCATCAACGAGCCGACCGCGGCTGCGCTGGCCTATGGCCTCGACAAGAAAGAGTCGAAGACCATCGCCGTGTATGACCTCGGCGGCGGCACCTTCGACGTGACCATCCTCGAAATCGACGATGGCCTGTTCGAAGTGAAGTCCACCAACGGCGACACGTTCCTCGGCGGTGAAGATTTCGACATGCGGATCGTCAACTACCTTGCGGACGAGTTCAAGAAAGAGCACTCGGTCGACCTGACCAAGGACAAGATGGCCCTGCAGCGTCTCAAGGAAGCTGCCGAGAAGGCCAAGATCGAGCTGTCGAGCGCGACCCAGACCGAGATCAACCAGCCGTTCATCTCGATGGGCTCCAACGGCCAGCCGCTGCACATGGTCATGAAGCTGACCCGCGCCAAGCTGGAAAGCCTCGTCGGTGACCTGATCAAGAACTCGATCAAGCCCTGCCAGGCCGCTCTGAAGGACGCGGGCCTGTCCAAGGACGAGATCGACGAGGTCGTGCTGGTCGGCGGTCAGACCCGGATGCCGAAGGTCATCGAAGAGGTGACCAAGTTCTTCGGCAAGGAGCCGCACAAGGGTGTGAACCC
>NZ_JBYNAH010000248.1:0-4966 GCF_059781815.1 Salipiger sp.
GCCGTGCGCCACTGGAAGCGCGCCATCGAGATCGCCGTCGAGCTTGGCGTCGACACGATGAACTCGGAATTCGGCCGTGGTCCGCATCCCGACAAGGGCACCTGCTACTGCTGCCACACCGGCTCGATGATCGAGGCCTGCGAGGACGCGTGGTGGCGCTCGATGGAAGAGCTGGTGCCGGTGTTCGAGCGCGAGGGCATCAACCTGCATATCGAGCCGCACCCGGAGGATTGGGTCGAGACCCTGCAGCCGTCGGTCGACCTCATCCGCACCGTCAACAGCCCGCGCGTCAAGTTCCTCTACTGCACGCCGCACACCTTCTATTTCGGTGACGACACCGTCGCGATGCTGCGCGAATGCGCCGACGTGCTGGCGCATGTCCACATCGCCGACACCTTCAACCACAAGGCCAGCTCTGGCCTGCGCTACATCCTCAACCCGCCGGGCACAAACGCCCGGGTGCACCAGCACCTCAACATCGGGCAGGGCGAAGTGCCGTGGGACGATTTCTACCGCACCCTCGCCGAGATCGGCTTCGACGGCATCATGACCGCCTGCGTCTTTGCCTGGGAAGAGAAGGCCGACGAGAGCGGCAAGTTCATGCGCGCCGAGATGCAGCGTCTCGTCGACAAGTACGGAGTTGGAAAATGAGCCTCAGGGTCGGAGTCATCGGGACCGGTATGATCGGTCAGGACCACATTCGCCGCCTGACCAAGGTGCTGTCCGGTGTCACCGTGACCGGGGTCACGGATATCGACCCGGAGCGCGCCGCCTCGGCCGCGCCCGAGGGCTGCCAGGTGTTCGAGACGCCGCAGGCGCTGATCACCTCCGAGACCGTCGATGCGGTGGTGATCTGCTCGTGGGGGCCTGCCCACGAAGAGCAGCTTCTGGCCTGCATCCACGCCGGCAAGCCGGTGTTCTGCGAGAAGCCGCTGGTCACCTCGACCGAGTCAGCGCTGCGGGTGATGGATGCCGAGGTCGCATTTGGCCGCCGCCTCGTGCAGGTGGGGTTCATGCGCCGCTTCGACGCCGATTATCGCCGCCTCAAGGCGGTGATCGACGGCGGCACGCTGGGCCTGCCGCTGATGTACAAGTCGGTGCACCGCAACGCCTCCGTGCCGGTCGGGCTCTACACGTCCGACATGCCGCTCAACGACACGCTGGTGCATGACGCCGACATCTCGCGCTGGCTGCTCTCGGACGAGATCGCCGGGGTCGAGGTGCGCCTGCCGCGCCGCTCGCGTCAGGGCGACGATCTGCGCGATCCGCATATCGTTCTGCTGCACATGGCGGGCGGCGCGATCGTCGATGTCGAGATCTCGGTCAACGTCTCCTACGGCTACGACATCCGCGGCGAGGCCTCCTGCGAAAAGGGCATCGCGGCGCTGCCGAACCGCCCCGCCACGGTGATCAGCGATGCCCACGGCATCCGCCAGGCGATCCCCGAGGACTGGCGCGAGCGCTTCATCGAGGCCTACGACCAGGAATTCCGCGAGTGGATCGTGGCCGCGGGGCAGGGCACTGCCACCGGCCCCTCCACCTGGGACGGCTACGCCGCGACTCTGGTCGCCGACGCCGCCCTGCGCGCCGTCGAGAGCGGCCAGCGCGAAGCCATCACCATGCGCGACAAGCCGGCGCTCTACGCGCAGCCGGTGTCGCAGGCCGCCTGAGAAAGGGTCGGAACATGAAACTGTCCATCTGCACCGACGTGATGGGGGATCTCTCCTTCACCGACATGCTCGACAAATGCGTGGCGCTTGGCGTCGAGGGCATCGAGATGACCGGAGGCGGCTGGTCCCCGGCGCCGCATTTCCGCGCCGAGACGCTGCTGGCCGACAAGGGCGAGTTGAAGACGCGCCTCAAGGAGATCGAGGCCCGCGGCCTCGAGATCGCCGCGCTCAACTGCTCGGCCAACCCGCTCGACCCGGGCGAGATGGGCAAGCGACACCTGAAAGAGATGCAGGACACCATCCGCCTCGCCGGCGAGATCGGGGTCAAGAAGATCGTCACCATGTCGGGCCTGCCCGAAGCGGCGCCCGGCGACATGGTGCCGAACTGGCTGGTCTACACCAAGTCCTGGCCCGACGAGATGCCGGAGCGCGACCGCTACCAGTGGGAGGACCGCGCCTTCCCGCTGTGGCACGATCTGGTCAAGCTCGCCACCGAGGTCGGGGTGGAAAAATACGCGCTCGAGAACTTCTCCGCCATGCTGGTCTGGAACCCCGAGACCCTGTTCCGCCTGCGCGATGAGGTCGGCCAGATGGTCGGGATGAATCTCGACCCCAGCCACCTGTTCTGGAAAGGCGCCTGCCCGATCGCGGTGGCGCGCGCGCTTGGGCCGGCGATCCACCACGTGCACGGCAAGGACACCCGCATCGAGCGCGGCTTGTGCGACGTCAACGGCCTGCTCGAGATGAAGGAGGTGACCGACGTCGCCAATCGCGCGTGGAACTACGTCGCCGTCGGCGCGGGCCACGACCTGCAATGGTGGAAGGAGTTTTTCTCGGTCGTGGGCATGATGGGCTACGACGGCTGGGTGAGCCTCGAGATGGAGGATTTCACCATGTCGACCAATGCCGGCATCCAGTCCTCGATCGACGCGCTCGAGGCCACGATCATCCGCTGACAGGCAGGCCGGGAGGGACGACATGTACAAGTTCATCATCACCATCGACTGCCAGCCCGGCACCCGCGAGACCATCCTCGCGCGGGCGCCCGAGGCGCAGCGCGCCACCCGCGCCGAGCCGGGCTGCATCGCCTATGACTTCTACACCTGCACCGACGATCCCGACCGGCTGGTCTTTGTCGAGAGCTGGGCCGACGAGGCGGCGCATGCCTTTCACATGGAGCAGGCCCACACCGGCGACTTCATCGCCTTTCACGAGCAATTCCACCGCAGCCTGACCTTCGAGACGATCAACGTCGCGGGCTGAGAGCATTTCCGCCACCCAAGGCCTGGGCGGCACCCGAAGAGAGGGGGAGACCATGAACAAGAGACTGGACGTCATCACCATCGGCCGCGCGGGGGTGGACCTCTACGGCGCGCAGATCGGCGGGCGGCTCGAGGATATGGGCTCGTTCGACAAGTATATCGGTGGCTCGCCCACCAACATGGCCTGCGGCACCGCGCGGCTCGGGATGCGCTCAGCGCTGATCTCACGCGTGGGCGACGAGCATATGGGGCGCTTCATCCGCGAGGAGCTGGTGCGCCACGGTGTCGAGGTCGCCGGCGTGAAGACCGACCCCGACCGGTTGAGCGCGCTGGTGATCCTCGGCATCCGGGATCAGGAGCAGTTCCCGCTGATCTTCTACCGCGAGAACTGCGCCGACATGGCGCTCTGCGAGGAGGATGTCGACGAAGCGCTCGTGGCCTCGGCCCGCGCGGTGGTTGCCACCGGCACACATCTCGCCCACGCCACCCCGCGCGCGGCGGTGCTGAAGGCGCTGGAGCTGGCGAAGAAACACGGCGGCCAGACCGCGCTCGACATCGATTACCGCCCGAACCTCTGGGGCGTGGCGGGCCATGGCGACGGCGAGAGCCGCTTTGTCGAGAGCGCGCGGGTGACCGAGAGCCTGCAGGAGGTGCTGCATCATTTCGACCTGATCGTCGGCACCGAGGAAGAGTTCCATATCGCCGGCGGCTCGACGGACACGATCGCGGCGCTGCGCGCGGTGCGCGCGGTCTCGGGCGCGACGCTGGTCTGCAAGCGCGGACCGATGGGGGCGGTTGCCTTCGAGGGCGAGATTCCCGACAGCCTCGACGACGGCCAGACCGGCCCGGGCTTTCCCATCGAGGTGTTCAACGTGCTGGGCGCCGGCGACGGCTTCATGTCCGGCCTGCTCAAGGGCTGGCTCGACGGCGAAAGCTGGCCGGTGGCGCTGAAATACGCCAATGCCTGCGGGGCTTTCGCGGTCTCGCGTCATGGCTGCACCCCGGCCTATCCGAGCTGGGAGGAGCTGCAGTTCTTCTTCGACCGCGGCATTGTCCGCCCCGACCTGCGCAACGATGCTGAGCTCGAGCAGGTGCACTGGGCCACCAACCGCCACGGCGACTGGTCCACGGTTCGGACCTTCGCCTTCGACCACCGCATGCAGCTCGAGGAGATGGAGGGCTACACGTTCGAGAAGGGCGGCGCGTTCAAGGAGCTCTGCCTGCAGGCGGCGCTCCGAGTGCAGGACGGGCAGGGCGGCTACGGCATTCTCTGCGACAACCGGATCGGACGGTCTGCGCTGCACGCGGCCAGCGGCTCCGGGCTCTGGATCGGGCGGCCCACCGAGCTTCCGGGCTCGCGCCCGATCCGGTTCGAGCCCGAGCTTGGCGAGGATCTCGGCCAGTTCCGCGAATGGGCGCGGGAGAACGTGGTGAAGCTCTTGGTGTTCTGCCACCCCGACGACGATGAGGCGACGCGCGAATTGCAGGAAGACCGCGTGAAGCGGCTGTTCACAGCGGCGCGGCGCAACGGGCTGGAATTCCTGCTCGAGGTGATCCCGTCGAAGGTCGGCCCGGTGCATGACGACACCACCGCCGTGCTGATCCAGCAATTCTACGATGCGGGGGTGTACCCCGACTGGTGGAAGCTCGAGCCGTTCCGCTCCGAGGCGGCCTGGCAGAAGGCGGTCGCGGCCATCGAGCGCAACGATCCGCGCACCCGCGGCATCGTGGTGCTGGGCCTCGATGCGCCAGAGGCTGAGCTGGCGGAGAGCTTCGCGCTCGCCGCGAAGCAGCCGCTGGTCAAGGGCTTCGCCGTGGGGCGGACGATCTTCGGCGACGCGGCCCGGGCCTGGATGCGCGGCGAGATGAGCGACGCCGAGGCGGTGACGCAGATGGCCGCGCGCTTCGAGCGGCTCTGCGGCATCTGGGACGCGGCGCGCGAGGGGGCCCGGCTCAATGCGGCTTGAGAAGGGGGAGCGGGGGGGGGGCCCCCCGGCCCCCCCGCGCCGGCACCCCCCCCGGGGGTTGGACGTG
>NZ_JBYNAH010000248.1:4976-7290 GCF_059781815.1 Salipiger sp.
ATGCGGCTTGTGAAGGGGGCGCGGGGGCGCTGCCCCCGTCCGCGCGAGCGCGGACTCCCCCGGAGTATTTGGAACGTAAAGAAGGGCAGGGCGCCCTTGGGAGGATGTGCGAGATGAGCACGATCAGGCTGACGGCGGCGCAGGCCATGGTGAAATGGCTGAGCGTGCAGATGACCCCTGAGGGGGAGCGCTACATCGACGGCATGTGGGCGATCTTCGGGCATGGCAACGTGGCCGGCATCGGCGAGGCGCTGCACGCCTATCGCGATGTCTTCCCGACATGGCGCGGGCAGAACGAGCAGACCATGGCGCATGCGGCCATCGCCTATGCCAAGGCGAAGAAGCGCACCCGCGCCATGGCCGTGACCTCGTCGATCGGGCCGGGCTCGACCAACGTGGTAACGGCGGCGGCGCTGGCGCATGTGAACCGGCTGCCACTTTTGATCGTGGCGGGCGACGTGTTTGCCACCCGGCGGCCCGACCCGGTGCTGCAGCAGGTCGAGGATTTCGACGACGGCACGGTCTCGGCCAATGACTGCTTCCGCCCGGTGTCGCGCTATTTCGACCGCATCACCCGGCCCGAGCAACTGCTCACCGCGCTGCCGCGCGCGCTGCGCACCATGACCGACCCGGCCAATTGCGGGCCCGCGACGTTGGCCTTCTGCCAAGACGTGCAGTGCGAGGCCTATGATTTTCCCAAGGCGTTCTTCGAGCCGCGCGTCTGGCACATCCGCCGCCCGCGCCCCGATCTCGACGAGCTCGAGAGGGTGGCACAGATGGTGCGCGAAGCGAAGCGCCCGGTGATCATCTCCGGCGGCGGCACGATCTATTCGCAGGCCGAGGAGGCTCTTGCGAGCTTTGCCAGCACCCACCGCATTCCGGTGGCCGAGACCCAAGCCGGCAAATCGGGCCTGTCGCAGGATCACCCGATGAACTTCGGCGCTTCCGGCGTCGACGGTTCGGCGGCGGCCAATGCGGCGTCACAGAATGCGGACCTTGTGATCGGCGTGGGCACCCGGTTCCAGGATTTCACCACCGGCTCGCGCACGCTGTTCAGTGAGGGCGCAAAACTGGTCTCGATCAACATCCACGGCTACGACGCCGCCAAACACGGCGCGGAGAGCCTGGTGGGCGACGCGAAGGTCGCGCTCGAGGCGCTGTCGGAGCGGCTTGGAGACTATCGTGCCGAGGAGCCGGATGCGGTCGCCCGCGAGGACTGGCTGCGCGCGGTGGACGCCTATTGCGCCCGGCCCGAGGATCAGGCCGCCAAGCCCACCGACGGGCAGGTCATCGGCGCGGTGCAGCGCGCCACCGGCGAGGATGCGGTCGCGATGTGCGCCGCGGGCACCATGCCGGGCGCGCTGAAGCTGCTGTGGAAGCCGAGCCAAGGCGGCTATCACATGGAATACGGCTATTCCTGCATGGGCTACGAGGTCGCCGGGGCCATGGGGCTGAAGCTTGGCGCGCCGGAGCGCGACGTGATCTGCTTCGTGGGCGACGGTTCCTACATGCTGGCCAACTCGGAGCTGGCGACGGCGGTGATGCGGCGCATCCCCTTCACCGTGGTGCTGACCGATAACCGCGGCTACGGCTGCATCAACCGACTGCAGACCATGGGCTGCGGCGGTGAGCCGTTCAACAACATGTATGTCGACTGCAATGTCGAGGTGCAGCCCGAGATCGACTACGTGATGCACGCGGCCGCGATGGGGGCGCACGCGGTCAAGGCCACGGGCACCGACCAGCTCGAGGCGGAGCTGAAGGCCGCGAAGAGCCGCGACATCCCCACGGTCATCGTCATCGAGACCGTCGCCAAGGATTTCCCCGGCACCGGGCTCGAGACCACCGCGGGCGAGCATGGCTTCTTCTGGGACGTGGCCGTGCCCGAGGTCTCGGCGCGCGCGAAGCAGCGCGACCGCTTCGAGGAATATCTCGGCCAGATCGCCAAGGCCCGGCTGGTCAACTGAGCCGGGCAGAGAGACGGAAAGGACAGGACATGAGCCACTTGCTTCACCGCCCCTTCGGCACCCATGGCGAGGTGCTGCGGATCACCCCCGAAAGCGCCGGATGGCGCTACGTGGGCTTTGCGCTGCACCGGCTGCGGGCCGGCGATCGCATTGCCGACGTGACCGGCGCGCGCGAGATCATCCTCGTGATGGTCGAGGGCAAGGCGAAGATCTCCGGCGCGGGTCAGGACTGGGGCGAGCTCGGCGAGCGCATGAACGTCTTCGAGAAGACCCCGCCGCATTGCCTCTACCTGCCCGACGGCAGCGACTGGAGCGCCGAGGCCACCACCGACTGCACCATCGCGGTC
>NZ_JBYNAH010000249.1:0-7290 GCF_059781815.1 Salipiger sp.
AGATCGGCGCCACCTGGAAGAGCCGGGTCACGCGGAACATGCGCTCGACATCCTATTCGAGCGCGAAGCCGAAGCCGCCGTGAAACTGCAGGCAGGAATTGGCGGCCTCCCACGAGGCCTTGGCGGCGAGGTATTTCGCCATGTTGGCCTCGGCACCGCAGGGTTTTCCGGCATCGTAGAGCCGGCTCGCCTTGCGGCACATCAGGTTGGCGGCCTCGACCTCGATATAGGCCTCGGCAATGGGGAACTGCACGCCCTGGTTCTGGCCGATGGCGCGGCCGAAGACGTTGCGCTCGCTGACGTAGTTCACCACGCGATCGGTGAACCAGTAGCCGTCGCCGATGCACTCGGCGGCGATCAGCGTGCGCTCGGCGTTGAGCCCGGTGAGGATGTACTTGAAGCCCTTGCCCTCTTCGCCGATCAGGTTCTCCTCGGGGATCTCCAGATTGTCGAAGAACAGCTCGTTGGTCTCGTGGTTGACCATGTTGGGGATCGGGCGGACGGTCATGCCCGACTGCATCGCCTCCTTGATGTCGACGAGGAAGATCGACAGCCCTTCGGACTTCTTCTTCACCTCCGAGAGCGGCGTGGTGCGCGCGAGCAGAATCATCAGATCGGAATGCTGCACCCGGCTGATCCAGACCTTCTGGCCGTTGATGACGTATTTGTCGCCCGTCTTGACGGCGGTGGTCTTGAGCTGGGTGGTGTCGGTGCCGGTGGTGGGCTCGGTCACGCCCATCGACTGCAGCCGCAGCTCGCCGCTGGCGAGCTTGGGCAGGATGCGCTGGCGCTGTTCCTCCGAGCCGTGCCGGACCAGCGTGTTCATGTTGTACATCTGGCCGTGGCAGGCGCCGGAATTGCCGCCCGCGCGGTTGATTTCCTCCATGATCACCGCCGCCTCGGTCAGGCCGAGGCCGGAGCCGCCGTATTCCTCGGGGATCAGCGCCGCCATCCAGCCCGCCTTGGTGAGCGCGTCGACGAAGGCCTCGGGATAGGCGCGCGCCTCGTCGATCTTGCGGTGGTATTCGTCCGGGAAATCGGCGCAGAGCGCGCGGACCGCATCGCGGATGTCTTGGAATTCGTCGCTGTCGTGGTCGTACACGTGGGTCTCCTCCGGGTCTTTCGGGGATCATCCGACGGTGCGAGTCATAATTCAAATATCTAGGTGGTCTTTCAGAAATGCTTTGAGGGCATGGATTGGAAGGAGCGCCGAGCAGGGACGCCGCCGCGTCATCGCTGGCCCGCGGGATGGCGACCTCGCCGACGAGCCTCTCGATTTATCCCGCCCAAGTCCGAAAGACCTCGACACGTGTTACCTGCGTCACCAAATCGCCAGCCCGATGGGGCGGGTCATGCCGAAGGCATGCCTCCGGCATGACGATGGCGCGGCGGCCTGCGGCCTTGATTCCGCGCCTGCTAGGGGATCGCAGGCAGCGCAGAGGAAGCGAAGTTGCGGCGCACGGCACACTTTCTCAAACGCAGACGCGCCCGCAGTCTCCCGCGGGCGCGCTCAATCAGTCAAAGCGGTCAGGAAGCCCGCCCTACACCGGATCCCAGCAGAACACGTCTGCCGACACGTCGAGCGGTACGTAGCTCGCCTTCAGCGACGGGATCGCGTGGCTTGCCACGCTTTCCACGTCCCAGCCCTCGCCACGATGCACCGAGCGGGTGGGGCGCGGCTGCGACATCAGGAAGATCTCGTTGTTGCGCACGGCAAAGATCTGGCCGGTGGTGTCGGCGCCCTCGTCCGAGGCGAGGTAGAGCGCCAGCGGGGCGATCTTCTCGGGCTTCATATCCTTCATGCGGTTCACCCGCTCTTCCTGCTCGGGGCTGTCGACCTTGATCGACGAGGTCATCCGGCTCCAGGCGAACGGGGCGATGCAGTTCGACCGGATGTTCCAACGCTGCAGGTCGAGCGCCAGCGATTTCGACAGCGCCGCGACCCCGAGCTTGGCGGCGGAGTAGTTGGCCTGCGCGAGGTTGCCCACCAGCCCCGAGGTCGAGGTCATGTGGATCAGGCTGCCCGAGCCTTGTTCGCGCATCACGTCGGCGGCGGCGCGGCTGACGTTGAAGGTGCCGTAGAGGTGGACCTTCACCACCGCGTCGAAATTCTCAAAGGTCATCTTGTGGAAGAACTGGTCGCGCAGGATGCCGGCGTTGTTCACCACCGCGTCGAGCCGGCCGAACGCATCGGTGGCCTGCCTGACCATCGCCGTGGCGCCCTCCGGGTCCGAGACGTCGTCGCCATTGGCGACGGCCTTGCCGCCGAGCTGCTCGATCTCGGCCACCGCGTCCTGCGCCGCGGCGCTCGACTCGCGCTGGCCGTCGAGCGAGGCGCCGATGTCGTTGACGACCACAGACGCCCCGGCGCGCGCCGCTTCCATGGCGATGGCGCGGCCAATGCCGCCGCCCGCGCCGGTCACCAGCATGACCTTGCCGTCGAGGGGTTTCATTTCAGACATGTCTCCTCCGTCTTGTCCTGAATGCGTTCCGTAATGGGGTGTCAGTCGCCGGCCCGCAGGCCGAAGACGCCGCGCTCGATCTGGCGGGCGGCCTCGGCCAGCGCCGCGCCGACCCGGTCGAGGCTCTCGTCGGTCTGCTGGCCGGTGATGGTGATGCTGCTCATGCCGAGCCGTGGAACGCCCGCCGCGTCGACCGAGAGCGCGGCGACGATATCGAGGCCGCGGAACAGGTGGCCGCGATCCTGCGCGGTGCCGCTCTCGCGCGCCGCCTGCACGTCGGCCCAGTAGGTCTCGAACTCAGGCTCATCCTGCCAGCGCACGCCATCAAAGCCCTTACGGGTCTGCGCCTTGGTCAGCCCCATGCGCGCCGCGTAGACCCGGCCGACGCCGCCGGCAAAGACCGGCAGGCGGCTGCTGCGCGCCATCACCGCCTGCACGATGTTGGGGGCGGTGAAGCGGTCGATCAGCACGATGCGCTGGTTGGCGGTGATCTGCCAGAGCGCGATCGCCACCTGATGCTCCTGCGCGATGGCGGTCAGCGTCGGGCGGATCAGGTCGGACGGGTTGGCGCCGAGCAGGGGGGCGGCGAACTCCATCAGCCCCATGCCGATGACATAGGTCTTGGTCTCGGGATCGAAGCTCAGAAGTCCCTCGTGGCTCAGCGTGCGCAGGATGTTGAACGCCGAGGAGACGTTCAGCCCGGCCTCGCGGGCGATCTGTGTCGCCCCCATCGGGCGGCCGCTCGCCGCCAGCAGGCGCATGATGATCATCGCGTTCTGAACCGCGGGTACGAGCTTCTGTCCGGTATCGTCGACCATGTAATTCCTCATGGAGAATTGCATTTACCATACAGAATTCATCTGCTAGAGCAAGGGCAGACTGAAGGCATCCCGAGGGAGGAACGAAGATGGCGTCAGGTGTGGATAGCGATGTTTTCGAACAGCTTGTGGCAACCGTGGAGCGATTCGCCCGCGAGCGCCTGATCCCGGCCGAGCACCGCGTCGAGGAGGAGGACGAGATCCCCGAAGAGATCGTCACCGAGATGAAGGAGATGGGGCTTTTCGGTCTGTCGACGCCGGAGGAATACGGCGGCATCGGCCTCAGCGTGCCGCAGGAGGCGCGGCTGATCGAGACGCTGTGCTACGCCTCGCTGACCTTCCGCTCGCTGATCGGCACCAATGTGGGCATCGGCTCGCAGGGCATCGTCATGGACGGCACGCCGGAGCAGAAAGAGCAATGGCTGCCGGGGGTTGCGAGCGGCGACGTGATCGCCTCCTTCGCGCTGACCGAGCCCGACAACGGCTCGGACGCCGGCGGCATCCGCACCTCGGCCAGGCGTGACGGCGGCGATTTTGTCCTCAACGGCACCAAGCGCTACATCACCAACGCGGTGCGCGCCGGCGTGTTCACCGTCTTCGCCCGCACCGATCCCGAAAAGCCCGGCGCCGATGGCGTCTCGGCCTTCATCGTGCCCGCCGATACGCCCGGCATCACCGTCGCCAAGCCTGATCGCAAGCTCGGCCAGAAGGGCACCAAGACCTCGGACGTGATCTTCGAGAACGTGCGGGTGCCGGAAAGCGCCATCATCGGGGGGCCGGGCAATCTCAACAAGGGCTTCCGCACCGCGATGAAAGTGCTCGACCGGGGCCGCATCCATGTCGGTGCCATGGCGGTGGGGCAGAGCCAGCGCATGCTCGACATCGCCACCGACTACGCGCTCGAGCGCAAGCAGTTCGGCAAGCCGATCGGCGAGCACCAGCTGGTGCAGGGGCTGATCGCCGACTGCCAGGCCGAGCTGCACGCCGCCCGCGCGCTGGTCCGCGCCAGCGCCGACACCTTCGACCGTGAGGGCAAGGCCATCGTCGAGGCCTCCTGCACCAAGTATTTCTGCACCGAGGCCGCCGGCCGCATCGCAGACCGGGCGCTGCAGATTCATGGCGGCGCCGGCTACATGGCGGAATACGATATCGAGCGGCTCTACCGCGACATCCGCCTGCTGCGCATCTACGAGGGCACCAGCCAGATCCAGCAGCTCGTGATCGCGCGGCGCACGCTGGCGCAGCGGGCGGCGTGAGCATGGGCTCGCATCCGACCCGCAGCCTCGAGGAGATGCCTCCGCGCTCGGCCTTCGCCGCGCTTCTCGGCATCGAGATCGAGACCTGCACCCCGGAGGAGGTGGTGTGCTCGATGCTGGTGACCGAGGCGCTCGGCAACCGCAACGGCGTGCTGCATGGCGGCGCGCTGATGACCATCGCCGACACCGCCGCCGGCACCGCGGCCTTCATCAACAGCCCCGTCGAGGTGTCGAACACCACGGTCGAGGCCAAGACCAATTTCATCCGGCCGGTGCGGGTGGGCGACAGGCTCACCGCGCGCTGCGTCCCGGTCCATGTGGGCCGCATGACCTTGGTGCTGCAGGTGACGCTGACGCGCGGCGACGGGAAGGTCGTCGGCACCACGTCGCAGACGCACCTGTTCCTGGGCTGGAAAGACTGACCGAACAGAGGAGGAGGGGAGAGAGATGACCGAGACCGATATCTCCAAGCTCGGACCGCAGGCCGCCTACGAGGCGTATCTGGCCGCGGGCCGTTTCATGATCCAGCGCGCCGCCAGCACCGGCGAGTACGTGTTCTGGCCCAAGGTCACGTCGCCTACCGGCGCCACCGATCTCGAATGGGTCGAGGCCAGGGGCACCGGCACGATCTACGCCATCACCGTCAACCGCGCCCGCTCGGGCGCCTACAACGTGGCGCTGGTCGAGCTCGACGAGGGCGTGCGCATGATGTCGACCCTGCCCGGGGTCGAGACCGCCGAGATCGGCGCGCGGGTCAGGGCCCGCATCGAGGACACCGAGGAAGGCCCGCGCGTGGTCTTCGATCTGGCCGGGGAGGATGCGGCATGAGCACGGACAGCATGCGGGGAAAATCCGCCATCGTGGGCATGGCCACCGCCGGCGTCGGTGAGGCGCCGGGCTTTTCGGCGATGGAGCTTCTGGGGCAGGCGGCGGTCAAGGCCGTCAACGATGCCGGGCTCAGGCTGCAGGACATCGACGGCGTCTTCGCCGCGACCTCGAGCCACGCCTTTCCGACCATGAGCGTGGTCGAGTATCTCGGCCTGAAGCCGCGCTTCTTCGACGGCACCAATGTCGGCGGCTCGAGCTTCGAGATGCACCTGCTGCAGGCGACGCTGGCGCTCGAGGCCGGGCTCTGCGATGCGGCGCTGGTGTGCTACGGCTCGAACCAGCGCACCGCCGGCGGGCGCCTCGTGTCGATGAGCGAGCCGCAATGGCACGAGACCCCCTACAAGCCGCGCCACCCGATCACCGCCTACGCGCTGGCGACCAGCCGGCACATGGCCGAGTTCGGCACCACGCGCGAGGATCTCGCCGACGTGGCGCTGGCGGCGCGCGGCTGGGCCAACCTCAACCCCGAAGCCTTTGCCCGCGGTCCGCTCAGCAAGGACGAGGTGATGTCGGCGCGGATGATCTCGGACCCGCTGACCAAGTCCGATTGCTGCCTCGTCACCGACGGCGCCGCGGCCTGCGTGCTGGTGCGCGCCGACCGCGCCAAGGACCTGCCGGGCAAGCCGGTCTACTTCATGGGGGCCGGTGGCGCCAACTATCACCGTTCGATCGTGGCGATGCCCGATCTCACCACCACCGCCGCTGCCGAAAGCGGCCCGCGGGCGATGGAGATGGCCGGGGTCAGCCAGAAAGACATCGACGTGGTGATGCTCTACGACGCCTTCACCATCAACACGATCCTGTTCCTCGAGGATCTGGGCTTCTGCCCCAAGGGCGAGGGCGGGCGCTTCGTTCAGGACGGGCGCATCGCGCCGGGCGGCGAGCTGGCGGTCAACACCAATGGCGGCGGGCTCTCCTGCGTGCATCCGGGGATGTATGGCCTGTTCCTGATCGCCGAAGCGGTGGCGCAGATTCGCGGCGAGGCGGGCGAGCGCCAGCAGCAGGATTGCAACATCGCGCTCTGCCACGGCAATGGCGGCACGCTGTCGAGCCAGTGCACCGCGATCCTCTGTTCGGAGGCCGCGCTGTGACCGATCTGTCCCTGATCGACGGGCTCATCGCGCCGAAATCCGTCGCCATCATCGGCGCCTCGGACGATCCGACCCGCATCGGCGGGCGGCCCATCGCGGCGATGCTCAAGGCCGGCTACGAGGGCCGCATCCTGCCGGTGAACCCCAAGCGCGAGACGGTGCAGGGGCTGCCCTGCTACGCCAGCGTCGATGACCTCCCCGAGGCGCCCGAGGCGGCGCTGATCGCGGTGCCCGCGAAGCTCGTGCCGCAGACCATCGAGGCGCTGGGCCGCAAGGGCTGCAAGGCCGCGACGCTGTTCTCGGCGGGCTTTGCCGAGACCGGCGCCGAGGGCGAGGCGGCGCAGCGCGAGCTGGTGGCGCTTGCCGGCAAGCATGGCATGCGCCTGCTGGGGCCGAACACGCTCGGCGTCTACAACGTCGATATCGGCTTTTACGGCACCTTCTCCTCGTCGCTCGACACCGGCTTTCCGCGCCCGGGCAATATCGGAATCGCCAGCCAGTCCGGCGCCTTTGGCGCGCATCTGGGCGCGCTGGCGCGGGATCAGGGGCTGGGCTGCTCGGTGCTCATCACCACCGGCAACGAGGCCGACATCACCGTGGCCGACGCCATCCGCTGGATGGCCGAGAGCGACAGCATCGACGTGATCTGCACCTATATGGAGGCGGTCAACGACGCGCCCGCGCTGCTCGCCGCGCTCGACGTGGCGCGCGCCGCCGGCAAGCCGGTGCTGGCGCTGAAATCCGGCCGCTCGGCGGTGGGCGCGCGGGCCGCGGC
>NZ_JBYNAH010000250.1:0-7273 GCF_059781815.1 Salipiger sp.
CCATAGGCCACCCGGTCGGCCACCTTGCCGGCGGCCCGGATGCCCACCGAGTAGTAGCGCTCGGGCGAGGGCAGGTTGAAATATCCAAGCGGGTTCAGGGCGATGTCCACGAGCTTGCCGACCGCCTCGCGCTCGGTGGCGGGGCCGTAGAGCGGCAGTTCGATATAGGCGCCCTCGGGGAAGCCCCAGACATAGAGCGTCTCTCCGAAGTCGCTCTTGTCCTCGGGCAGGCCGATCTCGCCGGCGACGTCGAACAGCCCGGCGATGCCGACGGTGGCGTTGACCCCGAAGCGCAGCGTGTTGCGCGCGGCGCGGCCGAGACGCGCCTGCAGGACCTGATTCACCACGGTCTGCGGCAGCCGCACGGTGTCGGCCATGTTGGCGACGCCGGTCAGCAGCGGGGCGGGGATGGCGCTGGCGCCGCCCTCCGCGCCACCGCCAAGCGCCGTGTCGATGCGCTTGTTGAAGGCGTGCACGCGGCGATTTGCGCTTTCCTGCGGGTCAAAGATCCCGTCCGGGGCGTCTCCCGGACCGGGAACGGCGCAGGCCGTGAGACACAGGAGCGCGGCGACGGGGAGGAGTGTCTTCAGTGTCGGCATGCCGCACTCACCTGAAATTAAAATGCATTGGAAATTTCCGCTCTTGCTATAGAAAGACCCATAATTGCAGATTGAGCCAGCGCCACAAGCGAACGGCTCGCAGGGATTTGCCCTGTGTCGGTTACGCGACAGAACGATCATTAAAGACTTCTCCGCGTATAGTGCGGTAAACAAGACGACTTAGGGAGAGCGCATTTCCGATGACAACGCGTTCCAAAGACGCAGGGCGCGATGAACTGATCGCGGCGCGCCGCCAGAGCCGACCCTATTACTGGTTCGTGGCGATCTTCAGTTTCTTCGTGAACCTGCTGATGCTGACCGGGCCACTCTACATGCTGCAGGTCTACGACCGGGTGCTTGGCTCGCGGTCGGTCGCGACGCTGGTGGCCCTATCGGCGCTTGTCGTGTTCCTCTACGGCATGATGGGCATCCTCGACTATGCCCGCGGCCGCGTCATGGCGCGGGTTGCGGCACGGTTCCAGAAGGCGATGGATGTGCGGGTGTTCGACGCGGTGATGCGCCGCGCGGCGGTCAAGCCCGACGAACTCTCGGCGACCGGCCTGAAGGATCTCGAAGCGATCCAGCGGCTGATGTCCTCGCCGGTGCTGATGGCCTTCTTCGACATCCCCTGGACGCCGTTCTTCATCTTCGGGATCTTCATCTTCCACCCCTGGCTCGGGTATCTCGCGCTGGCCGGCGGCGTGATTCTGATCTGCGTCACCGCGCTGAACCAGATCTTCAGCCGCGCGCCGACCCTGAAGTCGAACCATGCGCTGCTGCTCGCCGAGCGGAATTCGGACGAAATCCGCAACGAAGCCGAGATGGTGCAGTCGCTCGGCATGCGCGAGGATGCCTTCCGCCGCTGGAACGGGGCGCGCTCTGATGCGCTGCGGGGCCAGATCGGCACCACCGACATCATCGGCACCTTCACCGTCGCGACCAAGACCTTCCGGCTGTTCCTGCAGTCGGCAATGCTGGGGCTCGGCGCCTATCTGGTGCTGCAGGGCGAGCTCACGGCAGGCGCGATGATCGCCGGCTCGATCCTGATGGGGCGGGCCCTGGCGCCGATCGAACTGGCTGTCGGTCAGTGGCCGGCGGTCACGCGCGCGCGCAAGGGCTGGGACAGTCTCAGCCAGCTGCTCAGCGAGGAGCCGCCGGAGGCGTCGCGCCTGCCGCTGCCCAAGCCGGAGGCCCGGCTCGAGGTCACGCAGCTCACCATCGTCCCGCCGGGCGAGCATCAGGCATCGCTGCGCCTCGTGAGCTTCACGCTGGAGCCGGGGCACGCGCTGGGCGTGATCGGCTCGTCGGGCGCGGGCAAGTCGACGCTGGCACGTGCGCTCACCGGCACCTGGAAGCCCGCCGGCGGCAAGATCCGGCTCGATGGCGCGGCGCTCGACCAGTATGGCCAGCAATTGGGCGAACATGTCGGGTACCTGCCGCAGCGCGTCACCCTGTTCAACGGCACCATTGCCGAGAACATCGCGCGCCTGTCGCACGCGCCCGATCCCGCCAAGATCGTCGAGGCCGCCAGGAAGGCCGACGCGCACGAGATGATCCTCAAGCTGCCACAGGGCTACGACACCAAGGTTTCGGCCTCGGGCGGGCGCCTGTCCGGCGGCCAGATGCAGCGCATCGGCCTGGCGCGGGCGATGTATGGCGATCCGGTGCTGCTGGTGCTCGACGAGCCCAACTCGAACCTCGACAACGAGGGGTCGGAGGCGGTCAACCGGGCGATCCGCACCATGAAGGACGAAGGCAAGGCGGTGATCATCATGGCGCACCGGCCGTCGGCGATCCGCGAATGCGACATGCTCCTGATGCTCGAGCATGGCACCCGCGCGGCCTTCGGCCCCAAGGAGGAAGTCATGCGCTCGCGGGTCAAGAACCATGAGCAAATCGCCAATGCCGCCGGTCCGGGAGGTGTGAGATGAGCGACGACGACAAAGGCTTTTCGCTGCGCATGCCGATGACCTTCGGCCTGCTGGCGCTGGTGATTCTGGTGCTCGGCTTCGGCACCTGGGCGGCGACCACCGAGATCTCGGGCGCGATCATCGCCGGAGGTCAGATCCAGGTGGATCAGAACCGCCAGGTGGTTCAGCATGTCGATGGCGGCATCGTGCAGGAAATCCTCGTCGAGGAGGGCGACAAGATCGAGGAAGGGCAGGTGATGATCCGTCTCGACCCGACCCTGCTGCGCTCGGAACTGAAGATCGTCGAAGGCCAGTATTTCGAGCTGCTGGCCCGCCGCTCGCGGCTCGAGTCCGAGCGTGACGGCACCGACGAGATCGTGTTCCCCGAAATCCTGCTGGCGCGAGCGGACTCCGATGCCGAGGTGGCCGAGCTGATCAGCGGTCAGCGCAACCTGTTCTTTGCCCGCCGCGCCTCGATGGATCGCGAGGTCGAGCAGCTCAACAAGCGCAGCGAACAGATCGGCAACCAGATCGAGGGCGTCGAGGCGCAGGTCGAGGCGCTGGCCGCGCAGCTTTCCTTCGTCGACGAAGAACTCGAGAGCCAGAAGTCGCTACTGGCGCGCGGTCTGGCGCAGGCCAGCCGGGTGCTGTCGCTGCAGCGCGAGGCCGCCCGCCTCGCCGGTGAGCGGGGCGAGCTGGTGTCGAGCAAGGCGCAGGCCGAGGGCGAGATCACCGAGATCGAGATCGAGATCATCAAGCTCGACACCGCCCGCCGCGAAGAGGCGATCACCACGCTGCGCGACATGCAGTACCGCAGCCGCGAGCTGGCGGAACAGCGCATCGCGCTGCTCGAGCAACTCAAGCGGCTCGAGATCACCGCGCCGGTCGCGGGCGTGGTCTATGGCATGACGGTGTTCGCGCCGCGCTCGGTGATCCGCGCCGCCGACCCTGTGCTCTACATCGTGCCGCAGGACCGCCCTCTGGTGATCGCGGCGCAGATCGAGCCGATCCACATCGACCAGACCCATGTCGGGCAGGAAGTGACCCTGCGCTTCTCGGCGCTGGACAACCGCACCACGCCCGAGCTTTTTGGCACCGTGACGCAGATCTCGGCCGACGCCTTCACCAACGAGCAGACCTCGGTGAGCTACTACCGGGCCGAGATCGTGCTCAACGAGGGTGAGATGGCCAAGCTGCCCGAAGGCAGCACGCTGATCCCCGGGATGCCGGTCGAGGCCTTCCTGCGCACCGCAGACCGGACGCCGCTGGCCTATCTGGTGAAACCCTTCACCGACTACTTCTCGAAGGCCTTCCGGGAGAGCTGAGCGATTGCGCCAGCGGGGGCTATTTCCATTGCGGCGCGGGGCGGATAGCCTCGCGCCGACTCACATCCGGAGGTTCCCCATGAGCGATATCGACGCCCGCCTTGCCGAGCTTGGCCTGACCCTGCCCGAGGCGCCCGCACCCGCCGCCAACTACGTGCCCTACGTGCAGACCGGCAACCTCGTCTTCGTCTCCGGCCAGATCAGCCAGGGGCCCGACGGCCTGATCCTCGGCAAGCTCGGCGCCGACATGGAGGTCGAGGCCGGCGCCAAGGCCGCCGCCACCTGTGCGCTCGGCCTTCTGGCGCAGGTCAAGGCGGCCTGCGGCGGCGACCTGTCCAAGCTCAAGCGCGTGGTGAAGCTCACCGGCTTCGTCAACTCCACGCTCGAATTCACCGAGCAGCCCAAGGTGGTCAACGGCGCCTCCGACCTGCTGGTCGCTGTGCTGGGCGATGCCGGCCGGCACTCGCGCTCCGCGGTCTCTGCCGCGTCGCTGCCGCTGGGCGTGGCGGTCGAGATCGAAGGCATCTTCGAGATCGCCTGAGCGCCATGCTTCCCGCAAGCTTCCTCGACCGGCCCATCGCGCACCGTGCCTATCACGACATCGCGGCGGGCCGGCCCGAGAACTCGGTCGAGGCGATCCTCGCCGCGATCGAGGCCGGCTACGGCATCGAGATCGACCTGCAGCTCTCGTCGGACGGCGTGGCGATGGTGTTTCACGACTATGATCTGGACCGCCTGACCGCCGAGACCGGCCCTGTACGTGCCCGCAGCGCCGCCGCGCTCGGGGCGATCCCGCTCCGGCACGGCTCGAAGGGCATCCCGACCTTCGCCGAGGTGCTGGCGCTGGTGGCGGGGCAGGTGCCGCTGCTGGTCGAGGTCAAGGACCAGGACGGCGCGATGGGCCCCGATGTCGGCCCGCTCGAAGCGGCCGCGGCGCAGGCGCTCAAGGGCTATGACGGCCCGGTGGCGCTGATGTCGTTCAACCCGCATTCCGTCGCCGCGCTGGCCGAGCTGGCGCCCGCCATCCCTCGGGGCCTGACGACTTGCGCCTATGAGGGCGAGGATGCCGCGCAGCTGCCCGAGGCGCGGCTCGCCGGGCTGCGCGCCATCGCCGATTTCGACCGCACCGGTGCCTGCTTCATCAGCCACGACTGGCACGACCTGACCGCGCCGCGCGTGGCCGAGCTGTGCGCTGCCGGGGTGCCGGTGCTGTGCTGGACGGTGCGCTCGCCCGAGGATGAGGCGGCGGCGCGCGCGGTGGCGGGCAACATCACGTTCGAGGGATACGCGGCTTGATCCCGGCGCGCTGCAGGCCAGATAGTGGCCAGCAGGGAAGACACGCATGACCGATCAAAGCCCCGACGGCAGCATCGCCGTCAACATCCTCACATCGCTGGACCAGATCGCCCCGGGCGACTGGGATGCCTGCGCCTGCCCGGAGGCGGCAGATGGCGGGCGGCCGATCGACCCGTTCACCACTTACCGCTTCCTGCACGCGCTGGAAGCCTCGGGCTCGGTCGGGCGCGGCACCGGCTGGGAGCCGCGCTACCTCAGCGCCGAGCTGGATGGCGAGATCATCGCCGTGGCGCCGCTCTACGCCAAGGGCCACAGCCAGGGCGAATACATCTTCGACCACAGCTGGGCTCATGCCTACGAGAACGCGGGCGGCGACTATTACCCCAAGCTGCAGATCGCCGTGCCCTTCACCCCGGCCACCGGAAGGCGCTTTCTGACCAAGCCGGGGCATGAGGCGACCGGCATGTCGGCGCTGGTGCAGGGGGCGGTGCAGTTCGCGGCGCAGAACGAGCTCAGCTCACTGCACGCCACCTTCTGCACCGAGGCCGAGGCCATCGCCGGCGAGCGCATGGGCCTCCTGCGCCGGGTCACGCAGCAGTTTCATTGGGAAAACAACGGCTACGCGGATTTCGACGCGTTTCTCGCCAGCCTCAGCTCGCGCAAGCGCAAGGCCATCCGCAAGGAGCGCCGCACCGCGCAGGGCTTTGGGGGCGAGATCCGGATGCTGGTGGGCGACGAAATCGCGCCCGAGCATTGGGACAGCTTCTGGCGCTTTTATCAGGATACCGGCGCGCGCAAATGGGGCTCGCCCTACCTCACCCGCGCCTTCTTCGAGATCGCCCACGAGACCCTGCGCGACGATATCGCCATGGTGGTGGCGATGCGCGACGGGCGCGACGTGGCGGGCGCGCTGAACTTCATCGGGCGCGACGCGCTCTATGGCCGCTACTGGGGCTGCGTCGAGGATCATCCCTGCCTGCATTTCGAGGCCTGCTATTATCAGGCCATCGAGTTCGCCATCCGACACGGGCTGGAGCGGGTCGAGGCCGGGGCTCAGGGCGAGCACAAGCTGGCCCGCGGATACCTGCCGACCGAGACCCACTCGCTGCACTGGATCGCCGACCGGGGTTTCGCCGAGGCGGTCGCGCGCTATCTCGAGGAGGAACGGCGGGCCATCGGACAGGATATCGAGATCCTCACCGCCTACGGCCCGTTCCGAAAGGACCAAAGGGAAGAACAGGAATGACCGAGAAACTCTCCGACACCGCCCGGGACACCGTGCTCGCCCCGCTTTTCGAGAGCGGCTGGGAGATGGTCGAGGGGCGCGACGCGATCCACAAGACCTTCGAGTTCGCGGATTTCACCGAAGCCTTCTCGTGGATGACCCGCGCCGCGCTCTGGGCCGAGAAATGGAATCACCACCCGGAGTGGAGCAATGTCTACAAGACCGTCGAGGTCACGCTTTCGACCCATGACGTGGGCGGGCTCTCGGCGCTCGACGCCAAGCTCGCGCGCAAGTTCGATACGCTCTGATCCCGCGCGGACATTGCCCCGCCGGCATTCCGGACGATGACCCCGGCCCGCTCAGGCCGGGGTCTTTTTCTTTCGGGGTTTCAGCTCGGCGGCGGGAATGATCGTGTCGGGATCGACGCCGCGTTTCTCGGCACTGGCCCGGACCGCCTCGCGCAGGGTCTCGCTGCGCTTCAGAAGCCTGCGGAACCGCACCTCGTCGAGCACCAGGAGGGTGCTTGGCACGATGGCGCGCGATTCAAAGCGGCGCGGCTTTTCGGTGAGGATCGCGAGCTGGCCGAACATCTCGCCGCGACCGAGCCGCCAGGTCTGGCCGCCACGCTCCAGCTCGACCGCGCCGGTGGCGATGAAATAGACGCTGCGCGCGGTGCTGTCGGGGCGCAGGATCACCTCGCCGGGGTTGACGTAGCGGGCCGAGAGCGCCCGGGCGAGCTGTTTGACCGCCGCGTCGTCGAGATCGGAGAACAGCGGGAATTGCCGCACCAGCTCCGAGCGCTGCAGCGCCACGTCGAGGCGCGGGCGCTTCTCGCTGGCGGCGCGGCGGGCGGCGATCTCCTGCATCAGCGAGGTGTGCAGTTCCTCGCCGATCAGCCCGTCGGCGCGCATGGCGTTG
>NZ_JBYNAH010000407.1:0-1852 GCF_059781815.1 Salipiger sp.
ATGGCTATCTGCGCACGAGGCTCGCAGGTGTTAACGACATTCAGCAACGCGGCGGGGCAGGTGACAAGGGACGCGACATCATTGTCTGGTTCGGCGAATCCGGATCGCCGTCCAGATATTGGCATCTATACCAATGCAAGCGTTATGCGAACGCGCTCGGCGCAGGCAAAGGCATCGCGGAGATCGCCAAGGTTCTCTTCTATTCGCATCGTGGCGACTATCAGCTTCCGAGAGAGTACTGGTTCGTGACCCGTAAAGGCGTCACCGGAGACTTTCAGGATCTGATCGACACTCCAGAAAAGCTGCGCGCCTATCTGATTGCGAACTGGAATGCGCATTGCGCAAACGCGATTACCTCGAAAGAAGTCATCGCCTTGGAGGACGACTTCGCAGAATACGTTGCCAAGACCGACTTCAGCTTCATTCGTGTCAAACAGCCGCTCGATCTCATCAACGAACACGCACAGACACCATATCATCTCGTTGTATTCGGAGCACCGCTCATTCAGCGTGCCCCGCCTGAAACTCCGCCCTCAAAGGTCGCTGAAGCCGAACGCGGATATGTCGGCGAGCTATTTAAGGTCATCGGTGAGATGACTGGGACGACGATCTCCGGTGAGGGTGATTTCGCGAAGCATGGGAAGGCCAAAGATCTTTTCGAGCGCTCCCGGATGACCTTCTACAGTGCTGAAGGCTTGAAAGAACTCGCGCGCGATCAAATGGCCGATGCTTGCTATTTCGATGAACTTCTCGGGGAATTCCGCCACGGTCTATACTTCACTTACAGCGCACCGGCAAATTCTGGTTATACGCGGCTCAGCGAAACGGTGAAAGCCGCGCAGGTGCAGCAAGTCTCGAACTACACTTTGAAAGACCATATCACATCTCCGGATCGTGAGGGGATTTGCCATCATTTGGCAAACAATGGTGACATCAAATGGTGCGACGATGTCTGACGTTGCTACAGCGACATCAACGCCGATTGACGGCCATCGGTTGTTCAATACTCCGCTGGAATGTGGCTTCCGCCTACTTTTTGCGCTTGATGCCTGCCGACCAAACGCCGCTGATCTACAGCGCCTCATCAGTTACGACTATTTGCTTGTACATTCTGGGGATATCGTCGGCGGCCCGCCGAGCCTTCATCCGCCGGTTCCTTTCCGCGGGTCGGAGTGGGTCGTGAAGCGCGACCTTGTGCGCGCAGGACTGAACCTGCTCTTCGCGCGTGACCTCATATCGAAAAACCTTACGACGAACGGCGTCTGTTTCGCCGGATCCGAACTGACTTCGGCCTTCGTTGCGCTACTAAAGACTGACTACGCGTCATCGCTGCGTATTCGGGCACGGTGGCTGGCCGACGAGTTTGGAGCAGCCAGCGACCAGGAACTTCAGTCGTTCATGGCCGAAAAGGTAGGCCAGTGGGGTGCCGAATTTGATCGGATTTCAGCTCTGCAGGAGCTCGAGCTCTAATGGCGCGCATTTCCGAAATCCGCCTGACTGGCAAGGGGAAGGCCGACGCCTCCATCAAATTCGAACCTGGCGCGAACGTGGTCTACGGCGATTCCGATACCGGCAAGAGCTATCTTCTCCGCTGCATTGACTTCGTTCTCGGCGCCCAGGAAATGACAAAGGTCATCGAAGAGGCGGCCGGCTATGAACTGGTCTGGCTCGAGTTGATAGACCCTAAAGATCAGATACTCACCTTAGAGAGGCATCTGACCGGCGGTGACGTGCGTGCCCATAAGGTCTCGATTGACGATGTGTTGGCACGACGAAGACGTGCTAAGGAAGAAACTGGCGAACCGCCTGCTACCGAAGCAGAGGAAGCGGGGAACGAGGGTGCGGATGGTCA
>NZ_JBYNAH010000251.1:0-7235 GCF_059781815.1 Salipiger sp.
CCGCTCACCACGCCGCCCGAGGCAAAGGGCATCACCTTCCCTTGCGCGAACGCCCCGCCCTGGGCAAAGGGCGAGAGCCCGCCGAAGATCCCCGCCATGCTGCCGGCGATCAGCCCGCCAAGGTGGTCCGTCACCGGCCGCACCGCGGCGCGGTAGGCGGCATCCACCATCGAGCGCGCCACCACGCCCAGCGCATCCGAGAGCTTCATGCCGTCGAGGATCACCCCGTCGATGGCACGCCCCAGCCCCGAGCTCAGCGAGCGTTCGAGCCGCGTCACGCTGCCCCCGGTGGCGGAAAAGGTCTGGTGGATGCGCTTGAGCTCCGCATCGAACCCCGCCGCCATGGCGCTGGCCGAGCCGAGGCTCGCCTCCAGCGTCGCGATCTCGCCATCGAGATCGTCCATCGTGCCGAAATCACTCATTCCTGATCCCCTTTCACCTCGTCCGGGAAGGCCGCCAGCAGCTCCTCGAGCCGCGCCCGCCCCATCGGCCTGGCGGCACTGTCATTGCCCAGCATCAGCCGCAGCTCCGCCGGGGTCAGCGCCCAGAACTCCGCCGGCCGCAGCGCCAGCCCGCGCAGACCCGCGCGCATCAGGGCCGGCCAGTCAAAGCGCTCCATCAGCCCTCGCCGGGCAGCATGAAGGCCCGCGCCAGCAGCTCCGCCGCCGCCCGCGCCGCCACCATCGGCCCGCCCTCGATCTCGGCCCTGAGCAGATCCGCCGCAGAGCCCTCCCAGCCGCCGCCGCGCAGCCCGGCGACGATCAGCGCCAGCACGTCGCGGGTGCTGCAGCGCCCCTCCTCGAAGCGCTGCGCCAGCGCCACCAGCGTGTCATCGCCCAGCGCCGCCTCGAGCTCCGCCAGCGCGCCCAGCGTCAGCCGCATCACCCGGCGCTCGCCGTCGAGCGTCACCGCCACCTCGCCGCGCCACGGGTTGACCATCAGGCCACCGGCACCGGCACAAAGCTCAGCGCCCCCGCCGAGGCCAGCGAGACCTCGTAGGTCGCCTCGCCGTTGTGGCTGCCAGCATATTCGATCGCGGTGACCTGAAAGGCCCCCTCCACGGTGCCGAAATCCGGGATCACCACCTGGAACTCCGGCGTGTCGCCATCGAAAAAGATCTGCCGCGCGCGCTCGTCGGTGGCCTGGTCCTTGAACACGCCCGAGCCCGAGATATTGGCCGATTTCACCCCGGCCCCCGCCAAGAGCTCGCGCCAGCCGCCCTGGCTCTCCAGCGTCGTCACATCGACGCTCTCGGCGTTGAAGCTCACCCGCGTGGCGCGCAGCCCCGCCATGGTCTCGAACTGGCCGTCTCCGGTCAGGTCCACCTTGACCAAAAGGTCCTTGCCGTTCTGGGCACCCATCTGTCTTGCTCCTTGCTGATCGGCGGAAGCCTCCGCCTCGTGTCACTGGCCGGTCGCGCCGGCGTCTCAATCGTCCTCGACCCGGGCCCGGAAGATCATGTCGATGCGCCTGAGCCCGCCGCTCTCGCGCTGCGCTCGCGCCCGCCGGAAGCGCAGGCTCACCAGCCGCCCGCGAGTCAGCGCGAGCGGCGCATCGTCAAGCGCATCGCTGGCAGCCGCCGCCACCTGCTTGGCCGACTGGAAGCCCGCCGCATCTGTGATCACCGCGACCGTCAGGTCATGCCAGGCGCCGTGGCCATCCACGTCGGAGGCATCGCGCACGGTCTCCGCGCCGAGCGTCATGTAGAGCCCCGGCAGCGTGCCCGACGGCGGGGCGTCGTAGATATGCGCCCCCACCAGCGCGCCCAGCGCGGCGTCGCCAGCCAGCCTCTGATAGACCGCGCTCTGCAGCGCCGCTGCCATCGCATAGCTCATGCCGAGACCTCCTCGCGGGCGTCACAGGTGAGGTAGAGCCCGCCCGGCTCGGCCTCGGTCACCGCCACGATGCGGAAAAGCCGCGTCTGCTGGCGAAAGCGCTGGCCGGGCAACGGTCGGTTCGAGGCGCCCTGCGGCGCGCCGCGCACGGTGATGCGGAAGGCCCGCACCGACAGCGCCCCGGCCTCGCCGGTCGCCTCGCGCCCGGTCTTGGGGCGGATCTCGGCCCAGAGCGTGCCCATCGCGACCCAGCTCTCGACCTGGCCGCCGGCGCCATCAGGGCTGAGCACCGGCGCCTCGAGCACCAGCCTGCGGTTCAGAAGCGGCGCGCTCATGCCCCGAACCCCAGCCGAACCGGGCGATAGCGCGCGATCAGCGAGGTGACGCCAAACGGCATGCAGCCCTGCCCGAGCCCGGTCGCCTCGCGATATTCGTAGTAATGTGCCGCAAGCAGCAGCACCGCCTGCGCCAGATCCGCCGGCAGATCCTCGAAGGCCGCGCCATAGCCGGCGGTGAAGCGGATCTCCGCCGCCCCGCCCTCGGGCAGCGCCGGAAGCACCGCCCCTTGCGCGCAGAGCCGCGGCGCCTGCCCGTCCTGCTCGAGCCGGTAGGCGCTCGCGTCCACCGTCTCGGCTGCCCCGAAGCGGTCCACGATATCGACCCGCGTCACCGCCGCCACAGGGGCGATTGGAAAGCGCTCTGCCTCCGGGTCGCGCCAGCGGTGCAGCGTCCATACGAAACCACGCAGGATCAGCGCCTTGCCGGTGCGCGCCTCGATCGCCGCCAGCGCCGCGCGCAGGAACGAGCCCAGCACCGCATCCTGCAGGTCGTCCTCGGCGAAACCGGTGCCGAGCCGCAGGTGCCGCCTCAGCGCGGCGACCGGCAGCACCGCCTCGGGCAGCTGGGATTCTTCGATCAACATCATCGTTCTTCTCCGCAAACCTCTCCCGCCCGCCCGAGCGGGCGCGCACCGCGTGCATTGCTCGGACGGAGGGAGCAGCTGACAACACACGCTTCCCGGCACGCGCCCCACGCGGACGACCCGAAGGCCGCCCCCGTGTCCCGTTTCCGGATCAGGCCGTGGCGCAGCGCAGCAGCTTGATCGCCGCGAAATCGCTCACTTCGCCGCCCACCCGCTTGGTGGCGTAGAACAGCACGTGCGGCTTGGCGCTGAACGGGTCGCGCAGCACCCTCAGATCGGGGCGCTCGGCGATGGTGTAGCCGGCCGAGAAATCGCCGAAGGCGATGGCATCGGTCCCGCTGCCGATATCGGGCATGTCCTCGGCGATCAGCACCGGGTAGCCCAGCAGCCGCGCCGGCTCCGCCGCCGCCAGCCCGTCTGACCACAGGTGCCGCCCGTCGCCATCCTTGAGCTTGCGCAGCGCGCCGGCGGTCTTCGAGTTCATCACAAAGCTCGCCCGCGCCCGGTACTCGGCCCCCAGCGCATAGACCAGATCGATGATCGCGTCGCCATCACCGATGCCACCATCGACGCCGCTCGGCACGTAGCCAAGATTGCCCCAGGTCCAGACCGCGTTGTCGACGGCGGCATGGTCGAGGAAGCCGCGCGGCTTGTCGACGCCGTCGCCGCTCACGAAGGCCGCCGCCTCGGCGCGGGCGAACTTGTCGGCGATGCGCCCCGCGAGCCACATCTCGATGTCGAAGGCGCTGTCGTCGAGCAGCCGCTGGCTCGCCTTTGGCATCGCCGAAAGCTCGTGCAGCTTGATCGCGATGCGGTCGATGGTGGGGGTGCCGGTCTCCGACGAAGCGGCGGTCTCGTCGGCCCAGCCGGCGCCGGTCTCGCCCTGGTCGATCAGCACATCGAAGGAGGTCGCCTCCACGGTCACCACCGAGGCAATCGCGCGGATCGAGGCGGTGCTGTCGAGCACCGATTTCACCGTCTCCGAGGTCGCCGGATCGACGAGATAGCCACCATCGCCCGCGACCCCGGTGGACAGCGCCTTGCCCTCGAGCACGAGCCCGCGCAGCCCGTCATCGTCGCCGGTGCGGATATAGGCATCGAAAGCCTCGCGATGCGGGGCACCGATCTCGGCCGTGGTGGCCAGCGCCGGGCGTCCGCGCGGCGTTGCGTGTTTTGCGTCAAGCATGGTCAGTCGCTCTTCCTGTTGTTGCATCTTCAGCTCAAGGTCGCCCCGCAAGGCCCTGATGTCGCCCACAAGCCCCGCGATGGCGGTGCCGACGCGGGTGGCCGGATGGCCGTCCCCGGCCCGGGAGACGTTCTCGGTGTTGGTCATGGTCTCGATCCCGTTCCTGATCGGCGCGCTCAGCCGCGCGCCAGGTCTTGGCGCGCGCGCTCCAGCGTCTGCGCCAGCTCGTCCATCGCGGCCTCGTCGGAGCTCGTGCCCTTGGCCGCGACCCGTGCGCTGGGCAGCATCGGGAAGGTCACCAGCGAGACCTCCCAGAGCTCCAGCTCGGTCAGGAGCCTGCGCCCCGTGCCGTCCTTCGTGGCGCGCAGGGTGCGGTAGCCGATCGACAGCCCGTCGATGGCCCCCGCCGCGATCAGCGCCGCCGCCTCGCGGCCACGCTCGACCGTGTCGAGCAGCCGCCCCTTCACATGCAGCCCGCGCCCGTCCTCGCGCACCTCGTCCCAGGTGCCGATGGGCTGGGCCGGATCGTGCTGCCACAGCATCTTCACCGCGCGCCCCTCTGCCGCCAGCCGCTTGAGAGAGGCGCCGTAAGCCCCCGCCGCCACCACGTCGCCGCCCTGGTCGCAGGCCCCGAAGAGCGAGGCATAGCCCTCGATCCGCGTGCCTTCGGTGAGCGTCACCCCGGTGTCGAAGCGACAGAACTTGTGCTCCAGATCCATTCCCGTTCCTTTCCCGATTGCGCCCCTGAAGGCCCCTCAGGGGGCCGCCGCGATGACGCTCTGAAATGCCTGCGCGAGGATCACCCCCGCGACGCCGTAGACTGCGAGCCACATCCGCCGCTCGAGCCGCTCGAGCAGCAGCTCGAGCCGGTCGAGCCGCGCGTTCAACGCATCGACCTGCAGCCGGCTCATCCGCTCATGCGCCTCGAGCTTGAGCGCCGGCGCGCAGGCGAAAGGCTCGTAATCCAGCCGTCGGTCACTCACCGGCACCGCCCTCCGGCAGCTCCGGCAGCCCCAGCATCCGGCGCTTTTCGGCGGCGGTGAGGAACGCGGCCCCCGCGACCCGCGCCCATTGCGCGTCGCGCTCGGCGGCCAGCGCCGGCACCTGGTCGAGATCGGGCATCAAGGCGACCTCCTCGCCGAAATGCGAGGCCAGCCAGCGCCCCACCGCCGCCGTCACCCGCGTTGCCAGCGGCAGCACGGTGAGCCGGTAGAAGGCCCGGTGCGCCTCCTGGTAATTGGCAAAGGTCGCCTCGCCGGGGATCCCCAGCAGCATCGGCGGCACCCCGAAGGCCACCGCGATCTCGCGCGCCGCCGCCTCCTTGGTCTTCTGGAATTCCATGTCGGAGGGCGAAAACCCCATCGGCTTCCAGTCGAGCCCGCCCTCGAGCAGCATCGGCCGCCCGGCATTGCGCGCCCCCTGGTGCAGCAGCTCCATCTCGTCGCGCAGGCGCTGGAACTGGTCCGCGGCCATCCCGCCTTGCCCGTCGCCGCCGGTCCAGACGATCGCCCCCGAGGGCCGCGCGGCATTGTCGAGCAGCGATTTCGACCAGCGGCTGGCGCTGTTGTGCACATCGACCGCCTGCGCCGCCGCCTGCACCGGCGACAGGCCGTAATGGTCGTCCTGCGGGTGAAAGGCCTTGATGTGGCAGATCGGCGAGGCGCGCTCGGTCACCTCGAAGCGGTGCCGTCGCGCATCGACCATGTAGTCATAGGCCACCGGCCACCCAACCGGGCCGGGCACCAGCCCCAACCCATCCGAGCCCACCACCTGCAGCTCCGAAGGTTCCCCCGCCGACCCCAGCACCGCCTCGACATAGGCGTCGCCCGACAGCAGCAGGTGGCCATAGAGCGCCTCGAAGAGCTCCGCCTTGCCCTGCGCCGGGTTCGGCGCCGTCACCAGCGTCAGCAGCGGATGCCGGGCAAAGCGCTGCTCGGCATCCTGCAGCACCAGCGGCAGTGCCGCGGCGGCCTCGGCGATCAGCTTCACCGCGCGGAACCCCACCGGGTTGCCCGTGAAGCCCGAGCGCGTCAGCGCGCCGCCATCGCGCGGGCTCCACGCCACTCGCCCCGTCCCCGCATAGGCCATCAGCGGCCCCGTGGCCGAGGCCTTGGCCTCGGTCTCCACCGCCGCCTCGCGATCCCTGCGCAGAAAATCGAACACCATCGCTCGCCGCTCCTTCACCCGATCCGGTGCGAACCGCCGGGTCCGCATCGCGTTGAGGAAGGACACTATGAACGAGAGGTTAAGCTCCTCTGGCGGCTCCGCGCGGGCGGCCCGCAACGGGCCTTGGCCGGGGCAAAGCGGCTATGCGCGCAGCGCACTAGCGCTCATAGATGCGCCCCGATAGTCTCCCGCAACGCGACAGAATGCTGCGCAAGGACGAATGAAATTGTACGGAAGTTCCGAATGACCACCGAGACGACACAGACCACTCTGCGCCCGCTCCTGGCCGACGATGCCACCACCGTGGCGGAGATCTTCCGAGACGCCGTGCTCAACGGCACCACCTTGCACTACACCCAGACTGAGCGCGAGGCCTGGGCCGGGCCCAAGCCCGACCCCGAGCGCTGGCGCGACCGCGTGGGCGGCTCGGTGGGGCTCATGGCCGAGCGCGACGGAGCGCCAGTCGGGCTGATGACCCTCGTGGCGCCCGGCCACATCGACCTCGCCTTCGTCCGCCCCTCTGCCGCCGGTCAGGGCATCGGCGCCGAGCTTCTCGCCGCGCTGACCAAGATTGCCCGGGCCAGCGGCGCGCGCAGTCTCACCGCTGATGTCAGCAAGGCCGCCCGCCCCTTCTTCGAGCGCCACGGCTTCTACGTACTGCGCCAACAAAGCGTGATCCGCCGCGGCGTGGCGCTGATCAACTACGCCATGCAAAAGCCGCTCTGAGCCTCGCTCAGATCACCCGCAGCGCCGGCCGCCGCCAGCCCTGCACCGGCGTCACGATGAGCTCGCTCAGCGCCCAGACCAGCGCGTCGACCCGGTCGGGCGAGCCCTGCCCGGCAAAGCCCGAGACCGTCATCAGCCCCATCTGCTCCTCGAGCGCATCGAGCGCGCCGCAGTGGTTCACCCGGCCCTGCTCGTAGAGTGCCGCCACCGGCTCCGCCCGCGCCGCCTTGCCACGGGTGGCATGGACCTTGCGCAACGGCACCTGCGGCGCCACCTGCCGCAGCACCGTCTCGACCATCGCGCCGCCCTGATTGACCTCGGCCACCACCCGGTCGGCCTGCCAGCGCCCATAGGCCGCCGCGACCGCCTCGGCCCAGCCGGTGGGCGAGCTGCCCTGCAC
>NZ_JBYNAH010000408.1:0-1844 GCF_059781815.1 Salipiger sp.
TCGTTCTCGGCGATCTTGCGCAGGATGCGGCGCATGATCTTGCCCGAGCGCGTCTTGGGCAGGCCGGGCGCCCACTGGATCAGGTCCGGCGAGGCGATCGGGCCGATCTCGGTGCGGACCCAGGTGCGGAGCTCCTTCTTGAGCTCCTCCGAAGGCTCGACCTCGTTCATCAGCGTCACGTAGCAATAGATGCCCTGGCCCTTCACCGGGTGCGGGTAGCCCACCACCGCCGCCTCGGCGACCTTGGCATGCGCCACCAGCGCCGATTCGACCTCTGCCGTGCCCATGCGGTGACCCGAGACGTTGATCACGTCATCGACGCGGCCGGTGATCCAGTAATCGCCATCCTCGTCGACGCGGCAGCCGTCGCCCGAGAAATAGTAGCCTTTATATTGCTGGAAATAGGTCTGCTCGAAGCGCTCGTGATCGCCCCAGACGGTGCGCATCTGCCCCGGCCAGCTATCGGCCAGCGCCAGAACCCCCTCGGTCGGGAAGTCGTGAATCTCCTCCCCCGAGGTGGGCTCGAGCACCACCGGCTTGACGCCGAAGAACGGCTTCATCGCCGAGCCGGGCTTGAGCGCGTGGGCGCCGGGCAGCGGGGTCATCAGGTGGCCGCCGGTCTCGGTCTGCCACCAGGTGTCGACGATCGGGCATTTTCCCTTGCCGATCTTGTCGTTGTACCAGTTCCAGGCCTCGGGGTTGATGGGCTCGCCGACGGTGCCGAGCAGCTTCAGGCTGGACAGGTCGCACTTCTCGACGAAGGCGTCCCCCTGGCCCATCAGCGCCCGCAGCGCGGTCGGGGCTGTGTAGAACTGGTTGACCTTGTGCTTGTCGCAAACCTCCCAGAAACGGCTGGCATCGGGATAGGTCGGCACGCCCTCGAACATCAGCGTGGTGGCGCCGTTGGCGAGCGGGCCGTAGACGATGTAGCTGTGGCCGGTGACCCAGCCGACATCGGCGGTGCACCAGTAGACGTCGCCGTCGTGGTAATCGAACACCACCTCGTGGGTGAGGGCGGCGTAAACCAGATATCCACCACTTGCGTGCACAACCCCCTTGGGTTTGCCGGTGGAGCCCGAGGTGTAGAGGATGAAGAGCGGGTCTTCGGCGTTCATCGGGCGCGGCGGGCAATCGGGGGCCGCGTGCTCCATGAGGTAGTTGAGGTCGACATCGCGGCCCTGGATCCAGCTGGTCTGGTCGCCGGTATGCTTGACCACCAGGCAGCGGACCTTGTCCGAGCAGTGCAGCAGCGCCGCGTCGGTGTTGGACTTGAGCGCGGTCTTGCGGCCGCCGCGCGGGGCGGTGTCGGCGGTGATGACGATCTTGGCGCCGCAATCGTTGATGCGGTTGGCCAGCGCGTCGGGCGAGAAGCCGGCGAAGACGATGGAATGGATGGCGCCGATGCGGGCGCAGGCCAGCATGGCATAGGCGGCCTCGGGGATCATCGGCAGGTAGATCACCACGCGGTCGCCGCGCATCACGCCCTGGCTGAGCAGGACGTTGGCCATGCGGTTCACCTTGTCGTAGAGCTCGGCATAGGTGATGTGCTGGGCGGGGTCTTCGGGGTTGTCGGGCTCGAAGATGATCGCGGTCTGGTTGGCACGGGTCTTCAGGTGGCGGTCGACGCAGTTATAGGCGACGTTGAGCACGCCGTCCTCGAACCACTTGATATCGACCTTGCCGAACTCGAAGCTGGTGTTCTTGATCTTGGTCGGCCGGGCCATCCAGTCGAGCCGCTGCGCCTCGTCGCCCCAGAACCCCTCCGGGTCGCTGATCGAGCGGGCATACATCTCGTCGTATTTCGCAGCGTCGACATGCGCCTTGGACGCGAAGTCGGATGACGG
>NZ_JBYNAH010000252.1:0-7178 GCF_059781815.1 Salipiger sp.
TGCCCTGTTCCCAGAAATGGCCCTCCTCATAGTTCGACTGTTCCTGTGCCGACGGGGACCAGCCCGCCATCAGGTCCCGGGTCACGCCAGCGCGTGCCATCGCGGCGCTGTTCAGGACGAATTCGTGGCACGAGCGCGCCCAGGCAAAGATCGGGCGCGTGGCGCTGATCTCGTCGAGATCGGCGCGGGTCAGCGGGCCGTAGAACGCAGCGTGATAGCCCCAGGTGAGCAGAGGCTCATCGGGAGTGTCCAGCGCGGCCTCCGCCTCGGCGAGACGGGTCATGAAATCGTCCTTGTCCGTCACGGCGGGGACGGTGCCGCCGGGCAGCACCCAGTCTTCGATGGCAAGGATATGCGAGGACATGGTCAGCCCGGCAAGAACCGGGTGGTCGTGCTGGGCGATGAAGCCGGGCACGATGACATGGTCGTCGAACCTGCGGTCAATGTCATGCGGCTGGTCCCCCAGCGCCGCTTCGAGCTCATCCAGCGTGCCGGTGGCGAGAATCCGGCCATTCACCACCGCCACGGCCTCTGCCGTGGGCCGGTCGGGATCGAGCGTGACAATCTCGCGCGCGGTGAAGATGGTCGCCCTGTCGAGTCCGAGCATGGCGCCGCCAAGGTCTGACAGCGAGCTGGACCCGGCCCATCCCAGTCCCGGCACTGCCAGCGCAGTGGACCCGGCCAGCGCAGTCTTTAGGAAACGTCGTCTCTGAAGTCCGGCCATGGCTTTCATCCTCATCAGCGATCGGGAGCGGCGTCATCGGTCAGCGGAAGGCAGAGCGCGCTGTCGCGGCGCCGCCCGCCACTGCAGACCTGCCAAAGCCCCAGCCGGTCGCCCTTATGCGATCAGAACCCTCTGCGAGGACGCCGCAGGTCCCGGTCGCAAGACGGCTGCAAGAGCGTCAGGACCCGTCGGTTTCGACCTTGTCCCAGTTCTCGCGGAAATACTCCCACTCATCCACCTTGGTGCCGTCCGGCAGAATGCAATATCCGCGCTCTCCGTCGGCTTCTGTCTCGATCACGGAAGTCCCACCGCTTTCGACGCAAAAGACCGATGCCGGATTTGCAATCATGGTCTCACCAGCGGCGAAAACCGGAGAGGCCACAAGGATAACCACGGGAAGGCGAGCAATATGGCCCAGTCGCATTTTGATAGTCCTCCTCAGGAATCTCACAGCCGACTTGCAGTCTATGCCGATGGGAAAATCGGTCAACAGCTGTTGGTCTGTCCGGCAGATTTCCCTCCAAATCCCCGCCGGGCCGAATCCAACACTTCAGAAAGAAAGAGAAACTTTCGAGACGCCCCCTGATCGAGCGACGGAATTTCTGTTTTGCCGTGCGCCATGCCTTGCCGGGTCGAGATAGGGACAAGACAATATGGAAGAGTCTCCATTTGGCGTTTTAAATGCGCGCGAAATGCATATTTCAAAATCCGGATCGTCGGCGAGATCTGCGCAGAACACCGGGGCGCTCGGCCGCGATCCATATCGCAGAACCCGCCACGGTCGCCATCAGAGTCGAGCGCGTCCCGCGATGGCTTGAGAGCGGACTTAGGGTGAGCGCACAACCGACAGCCGCTCGACCGTCACCGCCGTCAAGAATGGGGGCGCTGCCCCCGCCGCGGCAAGCCGCGACTCCCCCGAGGTATCTTTGAACCAAAGAAGACAGGGGCGTGGTTCTGGGTGCCTCGGCGTCGTGCAGCGGGCCCGGGGGCGCGGGCGGCGTGAGGGCTGCAGCGGTCTGCGCCGCAAGGGCGGACGCACAGGGTGCGGATCTCGGAGGGCGTTGGCGCGGTGGTGTTAGACCTTGGTGCAATTCACCCGCCCCGGACCGGGAGGTTTACTCGGCCCCGGAACCGCGCGCCCCTCAGCGGTGCCGGCGCGGCGAGACCCGTGGCCGGTGCCGCCAAACCGGAGATCTCAATGTCTCGCTTCATCGCCATGGCGGCCCTGTGCCTGGCCAGTTCCGCCACAGCCAACACCTTCGACGAGGTCAAGGTCTCGGCCGGCCAGCAGCTCTTCGAAGCCGAATGCCGCCGCTGGAGAACGTGCTTTATCGCGGCGCCGGAACCTACCCGGATTACGACTATTCCACCGCGCTCTCGGCCTCGGGGATCGTCTGGACCCCGGCGGCGCTGAGGGCCTGGATGGAAGACAATGACGGCTTCATGCCGGGCACCAAGATGCGCCATGTGGGCATCGAGGACCGCACCGTGCAGGACTTCATCCTCGCCTATCTGCGCGCGATCAGCCCGCAGGACAACCGCGCCATCGAGGGGCAGAACTAACCCTTCGGAAAGGTCTTACGACCATGGTGCAATTCATCTCCGGCCCCGTGCCGGGGATGCTTGCACCGGAGGAGGGCGCGGCCCGGCGGCCGAACCGAACACTCTGAACCGTCTCTAAGGGAGGACATCATGAACCGCTTCATTCTGGCAGTGACCGCAGGTCTGCTGGCGACCGGTGCCGCGCAGGCCCAGGTCACCGAGGAGGACCTGGCCAACGACCAGTCCATCACCACCCAGGTGGTGACCAACGGCATGGGCCGCCACCTGCAGCGCTACAGCCCGCTCGACACGCTCAACAAGGACAACGTCAAGAACCTCGTGCCCGCCTGGGCCTTCTCCATGGGCGGCGAAAAGCAGCGCGGCCAGGAAACCCAGCCGATCGTCTATGACGGCGTGATGTATGTCACCGGCTCCTACTCCCGGCTCTACGCCATCGACATGAAGACCGGCGAGGAACTCTGGCAGTACGACGCCCGCCTGCCCGAGGGCATCCTGCCCTGCTGCGACGTGATCAACCGCGGCGCCGCGATCTACGGCGACAAGATCATCTTCGGCACGCTCGACGCCCGTCTCGTGGCGCTCGACCGCAAGACCGGCGACGTGGTCTGGCGCGACAAGATCGCCGATTACAAGGCCGGCTACTCCTACACCGCAGCGCCGCTGATCGTGAATGGCCTCGTCATCACCGGCAACTCGGGCGGCGAGTTCGGCATCGTCGGCGAGGTGCAGGCCCGTGACGCCGAGACCGGCGACATGGTCTGGACCCGTCCGGTGATCGAGGGCCACATGGGCACGCTGAACGGCGAAGAAAGCACCATGACCGGCGAGCTCAACGCCACCTGGCCGGGCGATCTGTGGAAGACCGGCGGCGGCGCCACCTGGCTCGGCGGCTCCTACGACGCCGAGACCGACACGCTGGTCTTCGGCACCGGCAACCCGGCGCCCTGGAACAGCCACCTGCGCGGCGCCGGCCAGCCCAGCGAGGGCAACACCGGCGACAACCTCTACGCCGCCTCGCGCCTCGGCATCGACCCGGCCACCGGCGAGATCAAGTGGCACTTCCAGACCACCCCGCGCGAGGGCTGGGACTATGACGGTGTGAACGAGGTCGTGGCCTACGAGGATGCCGACGGCAACAAGCGCTTCGCCACCGCCGACCGCAACGGCTTCTTCTACGTGCTGAACCGCGAGGATGGCGATTTCGTCTCGGCGCACCCCTTCGTCAAGGACATCACTTGGGCCTCCGGCGTCGACGAAACCGGCCGCCCGATCTTTGTCGAGGAGAACCGTCCCGGCGATCCCAGCGCGGCCGCCGATGGCGGCAAGGGCGAGGTGGTGTTCTCGGCCCCGGGCTTCCTCGGCGGCAAGAACTGGATGCCGATGGCCTACAGCCAGAACACCGGCCTGTTCTACGTGCCCTCGAACGAGTGGGGCATGGACATCTGGAACGAGCCCGTGACCTACAAGAAGGGCGCCGCCTACCTCGGCTCGGGCTTCACCATCAAGCCGATGTACGAAGACCATATCGGCTCGCTCAAAGCCATCGACCCGGCCACCGGCGAGTGGAAGTGGGAGTTCAAGAACGAGGCTCCGCTCTGGGGCGGCGTGATGACCACCGCTGGCGGCCTGGTCTTCACCGGCACCCCAGAGGGCAAGTTCCTGGCGCTGGATGACGAGACCGGCGAAGTTCTGTGGAGCTTCCAGACCGGCTCGGGCATCGTCGGCCAGCCGATCACCTTCGACATGGACGGCGAGCAGTACGTCTCGGTGGTCTCGGGCTGGGGCGGCGCGGTTCCGCTCTGGGGCGGCGAGGTTGCCAAGAAGGTGAACTACCTCAACCAGGGTGGCACCGTCTGGACCTTCAAGCTGCCCAAGCAGCTCGCCTCTTCGAACTGATCGAGGGCCTCCTCCCAGGGTCCGCCTCCCCGACCGGACCTCATACGATGCGCCGCGCCCACCGCGGCGCATCGTTCCGTTTGCGGCCCCGCCCTAGGGCGCGCGCGGCAGGGTGAAGAGCAGTGCCGCACCGCCTTGGTCGCCATCCTCGACCCAGATCCGCCCGCCATGCAGCGACACCACCCGGTCGCAGAGCGACAGGCCGAGACCGCTGCCACCAAGCGCCGCATCGGCGCGCAGTCGGTGGAACAGCTCGAACACCTTTTCGCGCTGGTCCGGCGGAATGCCGGGACCGTTGTCGCGCACCTTGATCCCCACCCGCTTCGGACCCGCGTCGAACGCGGTGACATGCACCACCGGCCGACGCTCGGGGTGGCGGTATTTCAGCGCATTGCCCAGCAGGTTCTGCGCCATCTGGCCGACCAGCAGCGGCGACCCCGACGCCATCGGCAGCGGCGCGACGATGACCTCTGCGCCGCTGCGCAGGATCTCGTCGTGCAGCAGCTCCGCCGCCTCCGCGAAACAGGCGCCAAGATCGACCGGTTCGAACTCCACCTCGGTGTTCTCGATGCGGAACAGGTCGACCACGGCGGTGATCCGGGCGCGCAGCTGGTCGGCGGCGCGGGTGGCAAAGCCAAAGATCTCCGCCGCCTCCTCATCGACCGCCTCGCCAAGCGCCGAGCGCAACATCGACAGTCCCCCGGCGATGGTGTTTGCCGGCTCCAGCAGGTCATGCGCCGCCATGAAGGCGAAGTGGCGGATCTCGTCGAGCGCCGCCTCGCGCCGGCGCAGCTCGGTGATGTCGGACAGGATGCCCATCATGCGCAGCGGCGCACCGCCGCCGTTCCACGCCACCACCTGCCCCCGGCAATGGCCCCAGACCGTCGCCCCGTCCTTGCGGATGTAGCGCAGCTCGAGATCGAAGGGCTGTTTGCCGCGGCTCTCGACATGGGCGCGAAACACCTGCTGCAGGCGCGGCAGGTCCTCGGGATGCACGCGCTGCTGCCACGCCGCGGCGCTGGTCCCGAGTTCGCCACCGGCGAAGCCCAGCATCGTCTGCAGGAGGGGGCTCATGAAGGCGGTGTTGTCCTGCACGTGCCAGTCCCAGAACCCGGCCTGCCCCGCCTCGATCATGCGTTCGACATGTGCGAGCACGCCGCACGCGCCGACATCCGCATCGCCCTCCGCGAGGATCGTCACGCCGCCGGGCCTGCGGGCGGCAGAGGCGGAAAGCATCGCAACAGCGGCCTCCTCGCCAGCTGGCTCGGCGGGCCTCAGCCCGAAGCGCAGTGCCCCCCCGTCCTCCGGACGGTGGCGCAAAATCGGGGTCTGCCCTGCCGGCGGCACATAGACCCGCCCGGGCGCGGCGCGCATGCCCTCGGTGATCTCGTGCCATCGCGTGCCCGGACCTGTCGCCTTCGCCAGCCGCTCCCGGTCCTGCGCGGGCGGCGGCGCCGTCAGAAGCACCGACCGCTCCGCCTCGGCCAGCGCCACGTCCAGAGCCGCGATCTCCGCGCGCAATCCCTCGGTGTCGCCTTGATCCATAACGACCAACGCCCAACTGCCTGTCTCGCGCGGCCGCGCAGGCTCGGACGACTTATCGCACCGCGATATCGTTTCTTTCATTCCGGGACTCCCAACCGATCTGAATGATGTTCAAGTCGGCGGGATTTTTCAAGTGCTTCGTCCGTCGCATGGAATTCAACGAGATCGAAATAGAAACGATTATAGGCGCATGGGCTTTTCACGCCTATTTCCACGCGACCTTTCCGGCTCCAAGATTGACTTCTTATATGCCTCGTAACAGGCTCACCCTCATCGCAATGAATATCAATTCGCCACAAACCATTTCACGAAACACAAGTTTTCTGGCAAATTGTTAATATATACTTTCGAACCTCGCTTCTGAGGCGAGGAAAGATTCGGGAAGAGGCGACCCACACGGCCAATCGTCTCGGGGGACATGGTATGTTGCAGACCGGGCATAGTTCTTCGCTCGACGCCAAGACACTGAAGAAGACCGTCCTGATCGTGGATGATGACGAGTGGATCCGGTTCTCGGTCCAGAAACATCTGAAGGAAGAGAATTTCGACGCGCGGGCGGTTCCCTTTCCGGACGAGGCGCTATCGCTCTGCGCCCAGAACCCCAAGGCGTTCGGCCTTATCCTGCTCGATATCCGATTTCCGAATGGCGAGTGCGGCCTCGACTACGCGCGGGATTTCAAGAAACTCACCGAAGGCACGTCCTGCGGAGTGGTGGGGATCACCTCGCACATGGCGTTTCTGGAAAAGGGCGACTGGACCAAGTTCGGAATGGACGACCTGTTGCTGAAGCCGCTGCACAAGTGGCTTCTGGTCAGCTACGCCCGGCGGTATTGCTGAGCGCGGATTTCAGGCAAACAACAGGAAGCTGCGCGCCGCCGCCTCGACCGGATCGATCACCGGGCAGCTGAGCGCCTCGCGCGCCCGCCGGGTCAGCGCCGACATGCCGGCGCAGCCGAGGATCACGCAATCCGCCCCGTCCTCTGCCTCTGCACGCTGCGCCTCCTCGACGATGCGGGTGAGTGCCGCGTCGGGATCCTCCTCCAGCGCCAGCACCGGCACGCCCGAAGCGCGCACCTTGGCACAATGCCCGGCAAGACCGTAGCGCGCGATATTGCCCTCGATCACCGGCAGGGAGATCGGCAGCGTGGTCACCACGCTGAAGCGCCAGCTGCGCAGCGCCGCGAGGTGGAACGCCGCCTGCCCGATGCCGATGACGGGGCAATGCGCGTGGCGCGCCGCCTCATCGAGGCCGGTGTCGTCGAAGCAGCTGATCGCCACGCCATCCACGCCCGCCCCATCAAGTTCGGAGACGATCTCGAGCAGCGGCGGGATCGCCGCCTCGCCATCCTCGGCGCCCTGGATCGCGGGCGGGCCGCAAAGCGAGGTCCGTCCGGTGATCGGCAGCCCCGGCGCGGCGGCGCGGGCGGCCGCGACGATCGTCGCGGTCATC
>NZ_JBYNAH010000253.1:0-7148 GCF_059781815.1 Salipiger sp.
ACCTTGCCACGCTGGCCTTCGCCGGGCTGATGCTCTGGAGCTTCGCCGAGTTCCTCCCCCGCGCCGGCAAGTTCCTGACCCCGGCGCTGCGGGTGCCGAACTGGGTCTATTACAGCCTCGCACTGACCGGCAGCTTGCTGCTCTTTGCCGTGGCGCTGCACCGCGTGCTCGCCGCCCTGCGCCGCCGCGACCCCAGCACCGCCTATCACGATCCCCGCGACGAGACCGGACAACCCACATGAGCCTCACCCTCCTGAGCCTTTTCGCCGTGCTGCTCGCACTCGGCGCACCGATCGCCGTGTGCCTCGGCCTCTCGGCCGCCGTGGTCATCGTGACCCAGGGCCTGCCGGTTTCTGTGCTCGCCCAGCGCAGCCTGAACGCGCTCGACAGTTCGCCGCTGCTGGCGGTGCCGCTGTTCATCTTCGCCGCGGCCCTGCTCAACGCCACCGGCGTGACCACGCATCTCTTCGATCTCGTGCGCATGCTCTTCGGACGCATCCGGGGCGCGGTGGCGCAAGTCAGCGTCTTCGTCTCGCTGATCTTCTCCGGCGTCTCGGGTGCGGCGCTGGCCGATATCGGCGCGCTCGGCGCGATCCAGATCAACCAGATGACCGCGCAGGGCTACCGCAAGGAATTTGCCGCCGGTCTCACCGTCGCCGCCGCCACCATCGGGCCGATCTTCCCGCCCTCGATCCCGATCATCATCTACGCCTCGGTGGCCAATGTCTCGGCGGTGAAGCTGCTGCTCGCGGGCATCGTCCCGGCGCTGCTGCTGACCGCGCTGCTGATGGCGCAGGTGGCGATCATCGCCCGGGTCAAGGGCCTGCCCCGCGACGAGGTCAGCGCCAAACCGCGCGAGATTGCGCAGAAGGCGGTGATCTCCTTCCCCGCGCTGATGGCGCCGGTGCTGCTGATCGGCGGGCTGATGAGCGGCTATTTCGGCCCCACCGAGGTGGCGGGCGTCACCGTCGCCTACGCGCTCTTCATCGGCTTCGCGATCTATCGCAGCCTGACCGGGCGCGCCGTGATCGGCGCCCTGCGCGAGACCGTCGAGGCCAGCGCCAACATTCTCTTCGTCGTCGCCACCGCCGCGCTCTTCGCCTGGGTGCTGACCCTCGACCAGGTGCCGATGAAGGTCTCGGCGCTGCTGCTCGGAGTCTCGGAGAACCCGGTGGTGCTGCTCCTGCTGGTCAACATCCTGCTGCTGGTCGTCGGCATGGCGCTCGAGAGCATCGCGGCGATCCTGATCATCGCGCCGATTGTCGCACCGGCGCTGACCGCCGCCGGGGTCGATCCGCTGCAGCTAGGCATCGTCTTCGTGCTGAACCTGATGATCGGCCTTCTGACCCCGCCGGTGGGCATGAGCCTCTACATGATCTCGATCATCTCGCGCATGCCGATCACCCAGGTGATCGCCGGGGTGATGCCGTTCTTCCTGCCGCTGCTGCTGTCCCTGCTCGTGGTCTCCGCCGTCCCGGCGCTGTCCACATGGCTCCCCGAAACTTTGATGAACTGAGGTTCCCAATGAGCACCCTTCTTGGCCCCATCCGCCAGCTCGGCTACGTCGTCGACGATATCGAGGCAGGCATGAAATACTGGTCCGAGACCATGGGCGTCGGCCCGTGGTTCTACAATCCGCAGGTTCCGATCGAGGATTACCTCTACGACGGCCAGAGCTACCAGCCGCACAACTCGGTCGCGCTGGCCAATTCCGGCGCCATGCAGGTCGAGCTGATCCAGACCCGCAACGATGTTCCCTCGATGTATCGCGATTACATGCAGAAGGGCCTGCGCGGGCTGCAGCACGTGGCCTTCTGGACCAGGGAATACGAGACCGACCTGCAAAGGATGCTCGACCGCGGCTTCACGGTGAAGATGTCGGGCTGCGTCGGGCAGAACGGGCGCTTTGCCTATTTCGCCGAAGAGCACCATCCGGGCACCTGCATCGAGCTTTCCGAGGTGCTTGGCCCGAAGGGCACCATGTTCGACATGATCCGCAGCGCCTCAGAGGGCTGGGACGGCTCGGACCCGGTGCGCCCCTTCCCCGATCTCAGCACGCTCTGAGGCAGGCATGGAACGGATCGTCGCCGAATACCTGCTCGAGACCCCCTACCCGCTCGCCGAGGCCGCCGCCATGATGGCCGGCGAGCAAAGCTCCGGCACCTTCGTGCGCGTGGCCGGAGAGACCGACGAGCTGCGCGCCCGCGCCGCCGCCGAGGTGCTCTCCATCGATGCGTTCGACAGCACGGAGGCCCCGACGCTGCACTCGGCTTATGTGACGCGCAAGCAGCCCGGCGGGCCGTTCCGCCGGGCCCGCGTCCGCATCGCCTACCCGACCGGCAATATCGGGCGCAACCTTCCGACGCTGGCGGCGACGGTTTCAGGCAATCTCTACGACATCGGAGAGATCACCGGGCTCAAGCTGCTCTCGCTCGAGCTCCCGGCGGCCTATCGCGCGCGCTTCGCACTGCCCGCGCAGGGCATCGCGGGCACCCGCGAGAGCCTCGGCGTGACCGACGCGCCGATCTTCGGCACCATCATCAAGCCCAATGTTGGAATGCGGCCCGACGAGATCGCGGCGCTCGTCGATCAGCTTTGCGCCGCGGGGGTCGACTTCATCAAGGATGACGAGATCTGCGCCAATCCTGACATCGCGCCGCTGGCCGAGCGGGTCCCAGCCGTGATGGCGGTGATCCGCAAGTGGCAGGAGCGCACCGGGCGCAGGGTGATGATGGCGTTCAACATCACCGACGAGACCGACGCCATGCGCCGCCACGCCGATCTGGTGGCCCGCGAGGGCGGATCCTGCGTCATGGCCAGCCTCAACTGGTGCGGTCTTTCGGGAATGGAGAGCCTGCGCGCCCACACCCCGCTCGCCATCCACGCCCATCGCAACGGCTTTGGCGCAATGAGCCGGCACCCGCTGCTCGGGATGGACTTCCAGGCCTACCACGCGCTCTACCGGCTGGCGGGGATCGACCACATGCACGTGCATGGCATCGGCGGCAAGTTCGTCGATACCGCCGAGGAGGTCACCGAGGCCGCCCGCGCCTGCCTCGCCCCGCTCTGCAAGGATGGCCCCGACGACCGGGTCATGCCCGCCTTCTCCTCGGGCCAATGGGCCGGCACCCTGCCGCAGACACTCGAGGCGGCGCAGTCGTCCGACCTGATGTTCATGTGCGGCGGCGGCATCCTCGCCCATCCGCAGGGGCCGGCGGCGGGCATCGCCTCGTTGCGCGAGGCCTACGACGTGCTGCAATCGGGCGCTTCGCTCACCGAGGGTGCGGCAACACGCCCGGCGCTGGCGGCTGCGCTCGAGTTCTTCGGAGCGCGCTGAGATGGGCGCGCGCATCGTCTTCATCGGCGACGATTTCACCGGCGCCTCCGACAGCCTCGCGACCTACGCGCGCAGCGGCATGCGCACCCGCATGGTGCTGCGCGATGCGGCCGGCGACGGGCTGGAGGTTCTCGGCCTGCCCACCGATCTGCGCTCGCTGCCGCCCCTGCGCGCACGAAACGAGATCGAGCGCCTCTGGCCACGGATCGCTGAGGAAGACCCCGAGCTGCTCCATCTCAAGGTCTGCTCGACCTTCGACTCCGCACCCGAGGTTGGCTCGATCGGCGCCGTCACGCAGACGCTGATCAGCCGCTTCGCGCCCGACGTGGTCGCGGTGATCGGCGGACAGCCGAGCCTCGCGCGGCACTGCGCCTTCGGCACGCTCTTCGCCCGTGGCCCCGATGGCGAGACCCACCGCATCGACCGGCATCCGGTGATGAGCCGGCACCCGGTGACCCCGATGCGGGAAGCCGATCTGCGCCGCCACCTCGCGGCTCAGGGCCTCGACGGGCTATCCCTGGTCTCGGTCACGGATCTCCATGACCCCGAGACGGTGGCCGAGACGTTGCGCTCGGGGCCAGCGCTGATCGACGCCATGCAGGACGAAGACCTGCCGCGGATCGCCGAGGCCCTGCGCCTTGCCGGCGGACGACAGCTCCTAGTGGGCGCCAGCTCCATCGCCGAAATCCTCGGCGCCGGCGGCGATACGCCCCTGACCGACACAGCGCCCCCGCCCGCCTCCGACGGGCTTCTGCTTTTCGCGGGGAGCCGGTCACAGACCACCGCCACGCAGGTCGCCGCCTCCGAGCGCTACTTCCGGTTGGCGCTCACCCCCGAGGCGCTGCGCTCGAGCTCCCTGACCGCGCCTGCTGCCGAGCTGCTGCGCGCCGGAACACCCACGCTGGTCCACCTCGTGCCGGATGCCGATTACGGGCTGTCTCCCGATGCGCTGGCCGACCGCTGCGCCGCCTTCGTTGCCGCTCTGCTCGAGCGCGCCGAGGTCGGGCATCTCGGCCTCGCGGGCGGCGACACGTCAAGCCGCATTTGCGTGCGCCTTGGGTTCGATGCGCTCGCGTTCGAACACACGCTTGCCCCGGGCGTCTGCATCTGCGTCGCCAGCCACTCCTCGCCGCGCAGGGATGGTATGCGAATAATGCTCAAGGGCGGACAAATGGGAGAGCCGGGTCTTTTCGACAGGTTCGCCGCGAGGCGTTTCAAGGACGGATCAATGTGAGGTCGAACGATCGTCCGAAACCCGGTTCCGGAATGTCGGCCCCGGCTTCGGCAATGGCAGCGCCCCAAGGCCATCTAGACATCGCGGCAGCGGCTGGCACCCGCAGAGTGGGATCCGTCCGATGCCGCGCGGTATTCGCGACCAAGCGCCCCGAGGCACCCGAACTGCCAAGGTTCAGCACCAATCCCCCGCCGCATCTCGGCATCCCCCGCTAGGGCTCCCGCCCTTCTCCTCGGAGCGCCATCAGCCACGCCCCGGCAAGGGCCCGCCCCGCGCCACCTGACATCAAGCCGTAAGCTACGAAACGAAGAGGCTCGACATGACCAGCGGCCCCACCGCCCGCATGATTGCCGATGCCGTCGAGGCGAGCGAGCTACGTTGATCTTGGTCAATGCGCCACCCCGTGAATTGTGCGAAAAGCGGTTCGCCTAGGTGACGGACCGGGTCGGCTTTGCGGGTGCAAGGAGAGCACGCGAGGGAGCATCCCGACACGCCGGCCCGGTATGCTGCCTCAAGAGGGCTCAGTCGATCGAAACGAGTGGAGCGGCCCGGACAACATTCGTATCAAGATCAACCAGCCAAGCATAGCGAGGCTGGTATCGGACTATGATGTCGTATTCAGTCCCAAGAAGGTCGCGCGCCACATCGCGGAATGGCGTCGCCGTCAATTGTGCCGGAAGCGCTTCCGCCGCAGATGCCGTTTTGAAAGCAGCGTCGACGTTTAGATCAACGATGGCCCATACTTCCGCAACTTTCTCACGTGCCCGAACATCGATCCGAACGATCTCAACCGGAACCTCCTCCGCCCATAGCAGAATCCTGTTTGCCAACGCAGCCTCAGCTCGAGTCTCCGCATAGCGATAATAGGTCAGCGTCGAGAGCGGAGCAAAGATTGCCAGCAGGAAAGCAATGGCGATTGAAAGCCCCAGTGAGGTGCGGATTCGGCGCTTCCCCGAACGCAGCAACAAGGACCCAGCTCCCGTGGCGAGATAGACCGCGCATGCAGACAGGATAATCGCCGCGAAATTGGTTGTGAACAGAAGCAGCGCTTCGCTTGCCGCTGTGAATTCCCGAAAATAGATTAATATACCTACCGTGGCGAGCGGCGGCACGAGCGCCACACCGATAGCTGCCCCCGGCAGAAGGCTGAGTTCGGATCTCTGTATCTGCACGTAGGCACCCGCGAGGCCTGCCGCCAGCGCGACCACCAAGTCCTCGGCTCCAGGGTCGGTTCTACTCAGAATCTCATGTGGGAGTAGCACGCCACGCGGGAAGTCAGTCAGGAAGACGATCAGCCACGCGACACCCACGCTAGCAAAGGCCGCCAACCATACGATCAGCAGCAGAGCGAGCGCACGCGCGATGTCGCCCGTCACAATGGCGGCGGCAGTCCCGAGGATTGGCGTCATGAGAGGCGCCACCAGCATTGCGGCGATAATGACGGCACCTGAGTCCCGGATCAGCCCCATCGTCGCGATAACCACCGCGAGTCCAAGAAGCATTGCAAAACGGCGCCAGTAGGCCGGCCTATCCATTCCTTCGAAACGGATGATTTCCTTGGTCGTGCTAAAACTACGACTAGCCATCTCGGACACCCGGAGCGTCGGCACGCGATTCACCGCGGCCTTGTTGAACGACTGTCGGGGTGGCGACGCCCGCGGATCTCGACTGACAGATCTTCGCAGTGTTTAAACCGCTATGACCACCTCTGACATCTTACTGATAGGCATGGCATCTCCTCTCGGCAAGATGGTTCATTGATCCGAGAAACGGGACAACGTCACGTCCCCGTCTTAGACGAATTCATCGAGACCGTGGTGTCACGACCTCTATCGATATTGCCTTGCGGCAATCCGTGAATCCGGGAGCTCTACCTTTCAAGAAGGCGGGGATGCGCGGCCCGGCACTCAGCATGCCCGCAGCGTTCCCATATTCCCCGCCAAGCAAGCTAGTCGCTGCGGAGACTACCACGCGCGCCCACAGAGCACGGCGCGCTTCAGCGGCAAATTTTCGGGCCGCCCTGAACAAGCTGACTTCCGTGCGCTTCCTCCTGCTTCTGCAGACCGAGCCTCGATCACGGGTGACCGGCTCCACAACGCACTGGATGCCATGCCGCACAGCTTCGAGATCCCGATCGTGACCGCACGTCCCCGCGTAAAAACACGGTGGGCGAGCACTCGCGCGAATGCGGCGTCCGACCGCCACAAATCTGACATACGCCTCAGCTACTGGATCCTTCGGGAGCGAGGGCGCATTCGTGTGCCCGGGGGCCGTGACGCGGGTCCGACAAAGCAGCGTGTCCCCAAAACCACCTGCGTCAACCCGCGTCACGCTTCCCCCACAGCGTCGGCGCGATTAGATCTCTCCTAGCAAAGGCCGCGAGCACGCTCCCGGCCATAGACGCTCAACCCAGGGAGGTTCGGGCCGTGTCTCGCTGCGGTTTGCCCACTCACAGCTGACGGGATGGTTTCGCGCGGATCTTCCTACTGGCGCGGGCACCACCTGCCCTCGCCTTAGCCTCACACTTTCACCCCCTCGGATGGATCAACGCTTCCCATTTCACTTGCGCAATCGCCT
>NZ_JBYNAH010000254.1:0-7141 GCF_059781815.1 Salipiger sp.
TCAAGCCCGACGCCACCCGCCGCAACCTGACCGGCAAGATCAACGCCAAGTTCGAGGAAGCGGGCCTGCGCATCGTCGCGCAGAAGCGCATCCAGATGACCAAGGCGCAGGCCGGCGAGTTCTACAAGGTGCACGCCGAGCGCCCGTTCTACGACGAGCTCTGCGAGTTCATGGCCTCCGCGCCGGTCGTTGTGCAGGTGCTGGAAGGCGAAGGCGCGATTGCCAAGAACCGCGAAGTGATGGGCGCCACCAACCCGGCCGACGCTGCCGAGGGCACCATCCGCGCAGAGTTCGCCGAGTCGGTCGGCGAAAACTCCGTGCACGGCTCCGACGCCCCGGAGACCGCGGCGGTCGAGATCGCCTACTTCTTCTCGGGCCTCGAACTGGTCGGCTGAGCCGTCCTTTCGGACCTGTCATGACATGCGAAACGGGCGCCCATCGGGGCGCCCGTTTTGTCTTCGGCAGTCAACAGGGATCAGGCCAGCTCCGCGCCGCGATAGTCGGGCGCCCGGGCCGGACCTTCGCCCACCGTGCGGTGGCGCTCCTCGGCCCAGCGGCGCAGCAGCGCAGCGTTGCGGGTATTGGCCTTGAAGCCGACATCGAGAATGTCGCCGACCAGCGGCACCAGGCCGATGGCCCAGTCCAGCACCACATTCCAGCCCATCTGCACCAGCAGAGACTTCGGGGCTCCGAGCTCGCGGGCCTCGTTGACGATCCAGGCGGCGGGCGCGAGCGCCAGCGTGTCGCCCACGCCCGGCACCAGTCCAAGGATCGAATCCCAACCCAGCCGGATCTTGGTGAATGGCAGGCGGAACGCGCGGTCGAGGCGGCGTGCGTAGCGCTCGACGCGCTCGACCCGTTCGAAGGTGTCACGATGCGACATGGCGATCACGCGTGCTGCGGCGTCCGGGCGATGATCCAGACGGCGTGAACGATGCCGGGGATGTAGCCCAGAAGCGTGAGCAGGATGTTGATCCAGAAATGCTTGCCGAGACCGACCTGCAGGAAGACGCCGAGCGGCGGCAGCAGGATGGCGGCGATGATGCGGATAAGGTCCATGGGGACGGGCCTCCGTTGCGTTTTGCGTTTGGCCAGTCAACGTGAAGACCCCGTGCCGGGTTCCGACCCGCGCCTCGACGAGCGCCCGCGAGGGCGGAGGAGAGCCCGCGTCAGGAGCTCTTGCGCGGGGCGATGACGCCGATCTCGTCGAGCACCGCCTCGATCCCCGAAAGCGCCTCGTCCGGGCCCGCGACCTCGGCGCAGAGCGCATCGAAACGGGCGCGCAGATCGTCTTTCTCCTTGCCGCGGCAATCGTTCCACGGCCGGCCCTGCAGCGCCATGTGCAGCACGTAATAGCCGATGAAATGCGGCTTGGTGCCGGCGCGCAGCATCTGCCCGTAGGCATCGTGCGCGCCGATCTCGCGCAACGTCTCGGCGTCGAGAATGCCGGCGCGGGCGCAGGCGGCCTCGACCGTGGGGCCGAGGTTGCGGATGGATGAGACCGGCGTGGACATCGGCGCCTCGCACCAAGCAGTGAACCGCATCAGACCTGACAGCGCGGCGCGTCCGGGGCAAGCCCCGACACTGCGCCGGGCACGAAGATCAGCGCAAACGCCGGGCAGGGCGCGCGTGCCGCGGGCTTTGCGGCTGCAAAGGTCGAGTTTGCAAATTAAGCGTGCATGACAGGGTGATGACGGCTTGCGATGGTCTTCGCCATGGTGCAGAAACTCAAGGAATGGAGATGAAACAAGGGGGACACCCGATGACCATCGCACAGAACCGCTCCGTTCTGGTGGAAAGCTTCGGTGCCACGGACGGCACCGCCCTGCGCCTCAAGCAGGCCGCTCTCGTGGTGGCCGGCATCGCCTTCCTGGCGATCATGGCCAAGATCAAGGTGCCGATGTGGCCGGTGCCGATCACCATGGGCACCTTCGGCGTGCTGACCCTCGGCGCCGCCTACGGCGCGCGGCTCGGCCTCGTGACCATCCTCGGCTACATGTTGGTGGGTGCGCTCGGCTTCGACGTCTTCGCCAGCAGCTCGGCCGAGCTCAATGGCTTTGCCTACATGATGGGCGGCACCGGCGGCTACCTCGTGGGCTACGTGATGGCCGTCCTGCTGCTCGGCACGCTGGCGCGCGCCGGCTGGGACCGCTCGGCGCCCAAGATGGCCGGTGCGATGCTGCTCGGCAACGCTCTGATCTACGTGCCCGGCCTGATCTGGCTCGGCATGCTCTACGGCTGGGACAAGCCGATCCTCGAGTGGGGCCTGACCCCGTTCCTCGTGGGCGACGCGATCAAGCTGGCCCTGGCCGCGCTGATCCTGCCGCTGACCTGGAAGGCTCTGGGCCGCGCCCGCGGCTGAGCATCCGCCTCACGGTGAAGCACAGAAAGCGGCGCGGGTGCCTCCCGCGCCGCTTTTCCTTTGCCGCGACGCCGGCGCATCTTGCGGCGCGTGCGTCCCGGCGCTAGCCCTTTGCCATGACCCTGCAAGAGCGCCTTCCCTTCGATCTTTCGACCTCGCGGCCGCTGCCCAATATCGGCCCGATCGCCATGTCCGCCTGGCTCCTCGTCGACGAGGCCTATTCCGGCCAGATGGCCGACCGCGAACACCTCCTCGACACCAATCGCGACGCGGTGCTGGCGCTCTCCGAGCGCGCCCGCCCGGCGGCGGACGAGTTGCTCGAGGTCGTGCTCGCGCATCTGCCCGAGGGCTTCTCCCGCGACGGTGCGCGCGTCACACGGCCCGATGGCGCGACGGTGACGCTGGATCGCGATGATCCGATGGGCACGCTGGGGCGGCTGGTGCAGGAGGATCTCTGCCTGCTCGAGAAGGCCGAGGGCGAGGACGAGCACGTGCTCACCGGCGCGGTGCTGTGCTTTCCCGCCGGCTGGCGGCTGGCGCAGAAGGTGATGCGGCCGCTGGTCGAGATCCACATCCCGATCCCGGAGTATGACGAGGCCATCGCGTCCCGGGTGCAGCGGCTCTTTGACGGGGTGCAGGTGGGGCGCCCGCTGATGCGCTTCAACCGGCTCTGGTACAACGACCCGACGCTGTTCCAGCCCGGCCCCCGGCGCGACAACACCGACCGCGCCGATCCCGCCACCGCGGCCTATTTCCGCTCCGAGCGGCAATGCCTGGTGCGGCTGCCGGAGACCCGCGCCGTCGTCTTCTCGATTCATACCTACGTGATGGAACGCGCGCGCGCCCTCGCGCTCAGTGCATGACCTGATAGAGGATGCTGCGCAGGAAATTGGTGTTCTGAAGCACCACGACCAGCGCCACCACCGCCGAGACCCGCGCCACCAGGCGCAGGTCCATGCCGCGCCAGAGGGCGAGCAGGAACTTCGGCACGATCAGCGGGGCCATGACCCCGCGCATCAGCAGGCTACGGCGCGGCGGCGCCTGCATCACCGGCTCCATCGGATCGTCGAGGAAGGTAAAGTTGCCGCGTCTGGGATGCGGCGCCTCGTCCTCGCCCGGCGCGGCAACGGCGGCAACCTCGGTGTCGTCGGTCAGCGCCATGCGGATGTGGTCGGCGAGATCGATATCCATCGGCGGCGGCATGGCCGGGTCGTAATGTTTCGGCGGCACCGGCTCGCCCATCATCTCGCGGAAATCGTCGGGCTCGATCAGGGTCTCGCAATCGAACCAGTCAATACACTCGATGGGAAGGTGCGCCAGCATCCCCACGACCGTCCGCGCCAGGATGCGGCGGGCGAGGGCGTCGTCGTCCTCGGTGTTCGGGCGTTGCAGGATCTGGACCGAGAGGTAGGGCGCATCGCCCGGCACGCGCTGCACCCGGACGTTGACACCGTAGTGGTCGGCCATCACCGCGGCGCGCTTCTTGGAGCGGCGGACGGGCTTGCCCGAGACGGTGTCGAACCGTCGGAGGGTGCGCGCGGCGTCGCTCAGAAGTTGCGTGTCATTGAGGCTGACGTCGTGCGTCAGAAAAATGCCCGCATGGGGTGTCTCGGCCTGGCCCATAACCGGGGCTCCCTGAACTCATTCAGTGAATACGATTTGGGCAGAATACTTAATAAATCTGGCAGAACGGGGACGGGGCTGTGGCCTTAATACGACATTAACCACATGTGCCCCGTCCGCCGCGCTGTCCAAACGGGGCTCAGCGGTCGATGCGTTCCGCTGCCAGCGCGATGGCCTGCTGGTAGACTGTTGCGGCGTTCCACTCGTTCAGCACGCGGAAATTCGCGGTGCCCTGCTGGTAAGGCTGCCCCGGGCGCCAGCCCTTCTGGCGCAGGAAGTTGGCGGTCGAGGCCAGCGCATCCCACTCGTTGTAGAAATCGACGCGGCCATCGCCATTGCCGTCGACGCCGTAGCGCAGGGCGTTGCCGGGCAGGAACTGGGTGTGGCCGAGCTCGCCATGGGCAGCGCCTTTCTGGGTCGGCGACAGCATGCCGCGATCCACCATCTGCAGCGCCGCGAGCGCGTGCGGGGTGAAGAACGAGGAGCGGCGGCAGTCATAGGCCACGGTACTGATCGACGAGACCACCGGCACGTTGCCCATGGTGCGGCCAAAGCCGGTCTCCATTCCGTGGATCGCCACGAGGATGCCGGCGGGCACGCCGTAGCGCTGTTCGACGGCGGCATAGAATTGCGGATTGCGCTGGATCCGCTTGCGCCCGGTGGCGGCGAAGCCGTCGAGCGAGCCGAGGCGGATGCGGATGAAATCGTTGAGAGCGTATTTCACGCCCTTCTGATTGCGGTCCGCGGCGATCGTGGTGGTGGAATACTGCGCGTTCATCAGCGCCTGGATGCCACGCTGACCGACACCGGCGCGCTGCGCCTCGGCGGCGAATTGCTGTTTCCACGCGCTGAAACCGCTCGCGTTGTTGCCGCATGTGGCGGCCTGCACCGCACCTGCCGTGGCGAGCCCGAGGGTGACGGCTGCGGCAAGTCTGAATACCCGGCGGAACATTCTTGGTTCTCCAATTCACTCTGAGTTGAGGAGAACGGTAGCCCAGCCCCGGGATGCGGCAAACAGAAATGTCCCTCTTTCGGGTCAGGGTCGGAAATCCGCCGATCCCCGCTGCCATCCCCGATCCGGGCCCACCCACCATGAGCCCGGGTCCGTGAGAGCGGGCTTAGTAGGTGCCGAGCAGGCCTGCGGCGACACCGGAGGCGTCGAGCGCCACGAAAAGGCCGGCGATCCCGGTGGCGAGCATCCGGCGCTGCTGCGGGAAGGCGCTGGTGGCGTTGTAGGCGAGCAGCGGCACGGCGAGCGGCAGCGAGATCGTCGCGACACCAACGGACAGCGCCCAGCTCGAGACGCTGGCGCCTTCGGCGGTCTCGGGGACTTCGCGCGGCAGGTCGGCCATCTCGGCCTTCTGCACCGGGGCAAGCAGGGCGCTGCGCAGGCGACGGTCATAGGCCTGGTAATGGGCCTCGGTGCGCTTGTTTTGGGCGGTGGGCTGGCGGCGGGCCTTCTTGGCCACCGGCAGTGTGCGGGCCAGCACGTCTTTCTGGCTCAGGCGCTCGGTGCGGGCGTGGCCATGCTCGAGGCGGACGCGGCGCGGACGCAGGCGCTCGGGCTCGGCCGGAGCAACGGGCTCCTGCGCGGCGCAGGCGGGCTTGAGCTGCGCGATGAAGCGCTCGCGGGGCAGGCGGAGATCGGTGCCGGCCCAGATCACGTGGCTCACCGGCAGCGCCTCGACGAGGGCGTAGAGCACATGGGCCAGCGGGGTGAGAACAGCCTTGTCGTCGCTCGGGGCGGAGACGTGCAGCACGGCCTCGTCGCCCTCGTGGTGGACGCTGGCCTCCCAGTCGCCGCCGCAGGTGGCGAAGCGCAGGGTGGCGGTCTCGGTACGGTCGCAATCGGCGACGGAAAAATCGTTATGTGTCAGGGCATCGCGCATGATCTGCTGGATCTCGTCCAGAACAACGATCGAACGGGCGGCGAAGACAAGACGGGCTGTACTCGTGAAACCTTGGGTCATCTTGAACTCCTGAACAGTGTTTTTCTTGGTTTTCCATTTCCCCACGAGACTCAGTCTTGGCCTCGATTGGGGTGAGATTCTGGCCCGTCTGAGGAGGCGAATGGCCCGGTTTGCCCCGATCTTGTCCTAGTTCAGGGCGAAACTGCCGCAATTTCAATGAATTGCGGCGGGACGACCATATTTGGACGAAGTTTCGAAATTTTAGTCCGGAATTGTCTCAACCTATCCGAAAGGGTTGATGCCAAAGCGCGTCAGGTTGATCGGATTTGAAACATCACTTTGAGACACTTTCTTTTGGCTCTCGCCTCATTTGCCGCGTCGCTTGCGGACAATCCGGGCCAATTCCGGGCAATGATGGCGCTGCGGAAACGCTCTCGACAAATGCGGACCACGAATCACCGTGGGCCGTCAACATTCTGACCAGCAAGGGGTGATTAGGACGCATATTCGGCAGGCTTTTCAGCGCCGCGCCGTGGCGGGCCGCGTAGCGCAGAGGAGCGCCGCGCAACGAAAAAGGGCGCCCGAAGGCGCCCTTTCCCGAATGTGTCCGCGAGGATCAGCAGCTGTAGTACAGCTTAAACTCGACCGGGTGCGGGGTCATTTCGTACTGCTCGAGCTCTTCCATCTTGAGATCGATATAGCCTTCGATCTGGTCTTTGGTGAACACGTCACCGGCCAGCAGGAAGTCCATGTCGGCCTTCAGCTCGTCCAGAGCCTCACGCAGCGAGCCGCAGACGGTGGGGATGCCCTCGAGCTCCTCCGGCGGCAGGTCGTAGAGGTTCTTGTCCATGGCTTCGCCCGGATCGATCTTGTTCTTGATGCCGTCGAGGCCGGCCATCAGGAGTGCGGCGAAGCACAGGTAGGGGTTCGACGACGGGTCGGGGAAGCGGGCTTCCACACGCTTGGCCTTCGGCGATTCCGCCCACGGAATACGAACGCAGCCCGAGCGGTTGCGGGCCGAGTAGGCGCGCAGCACGGGAGCTTCGAAGCCCGGGACCAGACGCTTGTAGGAGTTGGTCGACGGGTTGGTGAAGGCGTTGAGCGCCTTGGCGTGCTTGAGCAGGCCACCGATGTACCACAGGGCTTCCTGCGACAGGTCGGCGTACTTGTCGCCTGCGAAGAGCGGCTTGCCGTCCTTCCAGATCGACATGTTCACGTGCATGCCGGTGCCGTTGTCGCCGGCGAT
>NZ_JBYNAH010000255.1:0-7137 GCF_059781815.1 Salipiger sp.
CCGCCTCCCCCGCCGCCGGTGGAGCATGTCTGGCACCTCGCCGAGAACGGCCAGACCAGCGGGCCGTTCTCCAAGGCACGGCTCGGGCGCATGGTCACCGAGGGCGGGCTCACGCGCGAGACCTTCGTCTGGACGCAAGGCCAGGATGGCTGGAAACGCGCCGAGGACGTGGCCGAGCTGGCGCAGCTCTTCACCGTAATGCCTCCGCCGCCCCCGGGCGCCTGAGCGACAGCCGGGGCCAGACGTGCTATCCTGTCGCAAGGCAGGGGCCCGGTATCGGGGGCCATCAGACGGGCGGGAACCGCATTTCAGGAGGTTCCCCGATGATCCTGCGGCTCTTTCAGGTCACGACCCGCCCCGGCAAGGAGGCGGAGTTCTCCCACTTCTTTCACGAGGTCGCGATCCCCTTGATGAACACCACCGACGGCATCGTCTCGGTGCTGCCCGGCGCCGCGCGGGCCGACAGCCCGCGCGAATTTGCCTTCGTGATGGTCTGGCGCGATCTCGATGCGCTCAAGGCCTTTGTCGGCGAGGACTACACCACGCCGCATATCGATCCCGCCGAGGACGCGCTGGTCGAGTCGCGCACGATCCGCCATTACGACCTCGCCGAAGTCTGAGCCGCCTCAGGCGACGAGCTCGACCTCGATGAAGCTCATCGGGGTGTCGCCGTAATTGATCACGTTGTGCTCGGTGCCGGCATCGCGGCGATAGACCTCGCCGGCCTTGGTCACCACCTCGCGGACCTCGCCGCCGGGCAGTTGCAGCCGCATCGTGAGATCGGTCAGCGCCACGATGACGTAGTCGTATTCATGCACATGCCAGCCGGTCTCGGCGCCGGGTTCGAAATCGAACCGGGTGACGCGGGTGCGGGCGTCGGAAATCATCTGCGTGGCGGCTGCTTCATTGCACATCGGGGAGGTCCTTCGGTTGGGGAGAAGAGATCGGAGAGAGCGCGCTCATCATCAACGGCCCCATGCAGGCATCGGCCGGAAAGCTCAGCGCATCGTCGCGCAAGGCCGGAAACGGACGCGAGGGTTCGACCTGTGAGGCGAGGATCAGCGTGCCGTCGATGCAGAGATCCTGCGCCGCATTGCCGATGTTGAAACCGAAACCGCCGGGGCCGCAATCGGTGCCGAACCCGTCCATGTTCCACGCCTGCGGCATCATCGCGCCCTCGCCGAACACGGCGAATTCCGAGCTCTGCGGCAGGAAGGTCAGCGCCCAGCTGGTTTCCTCGTTCAACATCGACAGCGCCCAGCGCCCGACCGGCGCGCCGTCGCGGCTGCCCTCGATGTAAAAGCAGGTCAGGTCGCTGCCCGTGACGATGCCGCCATCCAGCAGCTCTGCGTCGAAGGACATGGCGCCGTGCATCGCGTAGCCGCCCCCGCCCTGCCACTCGAAACGGTAGCGCGCCTCATCGGCGCCGGCGCCCGCCGCCGCGCAGAACACGAGCGCTGCCAAAATCGCTTTCACGCGGTGACCCATGGTGCCCTCGTGACATTCCTTTTGTTTCGCGGCCCGGCGCGCCGGGCCTGTTCGGCGTCACCCTAGACAGCCGTTCCGGAAAGGAAAACCGGGTTCCATCGCCCCGGCATCCGACCTAGGGTCGGCCTGCCGGAAACAATGGGGCCGTGATGACCGAGGAACACCGTTTTCCCTGCCAGCAATGCGGCGCCGATTACCGCTACGATCCCGCCAAGGGGCAGTTGGTCTGCGACCATTGCGGCGATGTGCAGGAGATCGCCGAGAGCGGGCCGTGGAGCAACTCGATCCGCGAGCTCGATTTCCGCGCCGCCATCGACGACCTGCTGCCGCTGCAGGAGATGGAGGATCTGCGGGTCACCCAGTGCCCGAATTGCGGCGCCGAGGTCGAGTTCGACCCCGACACCCACGCCACCGAATGCCCGTTCTGCGCCACCCCCGTGGTCACCGACACCGGCACCCACCGGCAGATCAAGCCGCGCGGCGTGCTGCCCTTCATCCTCGACGAACGCGCCGCCCATGACGCCATGACCGGCTGGCTCGGGCGGCTGTGGTTCGCGCCGAACGGATTGAAGGAATACGCCCGCAAGGGGCGCAAGATGCAGGGCATCTACGTGCCCTACTGGACCTTCGACGCGCAGACCCAATCGGCCTATCGCGGCCAGCGCGGCACGGTCTATTACGAGCGCCGCACGGTGATGCGCGACGGCAAGCGCCAGACCGTGCAGGTCGCCAAGGTGCGCTGGCGCTCGGTCTCGGGGCGGGTCGCACGGTTCTTCGACGACGTGCTGGTGCTGGCCTCGCGCTCGCTGCCGAAGAAATTCACCGACGCGCTCGAGCCATGGGATCTGACCCGGCTCGAGCCCTACCAGCCCGAATTCCTCGCAGGCTTCCGCGCCGAGGGCTACCAGGTCGATCTCGACGAGGGCTTCCGCGAGGCTCGCGCCATCATGGACCGTCAGATCGAGCGCGACGTGAAATTCGACATCGGCGGCGACCGTCAGCGCGTCGAGGCCGTCGACACGCAGGTCTCGGCGGTCACCTTCAAGCATGTGCTGCTGCCGGTCTGGCTGGCCGCCTACAAATATCGCGGCGAGACCTACCGCTTCGTGGTCAACGGCACCACCGGACGGGTACAGGGCGAACGGCCGTGGTCGAGCTGGAAGATCGCGGCTGCGGTGGTGCTGGGCCTGATCCTCGCCGTCATCGCCGGCTTCATCCTCGCGCAGGGGCAATAGCGCACAGCAAAATAGGGCGGGCATCGCTGCCCGCCCTACGTCACGGTGTCCGGGACCGGTCTCGGGGAAGGCGGGACGGGGATCTCCGCCCTGTTCGACCTATCCCCTGGTCACCGTGATCTTCCTGCCCCGGCTCTCCTCCGGCGCTTTCCTCGGGACAGTGATCTCGAGCACTCCGTCCTTCATGCTGGCCGCGGCGCCTTCGGCGTCGGCGTCAGGGGGCAGCCGGAAGGTCCGGCGAAACGCACCGTATTCACGCTCGGTGAAGAACCACGTCTCGCCCGTCTCCTCCCGGGTTTCCGATTTCTCGCCGGTCACCGTCAGGACCCCGTCCTCGACCGAAAGGTCGACGGCGTCTTCAGGGACGCCGGGCAGTTCCATGGTGATCCGGTAGCCTCCTTCGTGAGAGGAGGCATCGGATGCAGGTGTCAGCCAGTCGGAGATCTTCGAGCCGATCCCGCGCAGCGGCGCGTAGAGATGCGGCCAGAGGCCAGTTTGGGTTGTTTCGACCATGACACACCTCCTTTCCTACATATGCGAGTTTCCGACTGTTTCGGGGCCCGCGCCATGATCCTGCGCAAATCCGGGCCTTGTTTCTGGCCTCGCAACACGGCAAGTTGCGGCGCTAACAGATGGAGGACCGAAGATGATCCTGTGCTGCGGCGAATCGCTGATCGACATGCTGCCCCGGACCGCCACCACCGGCGAGCCGAGCTTTGCCCCCGTTGCGGGCGGCGCGGTGTTCAACACCGCCATCGCGATCGGTCGCCTCGGCGCCCCGAGCGGCTATCTCGGCGGTATCTCGACCGACCTCTTCGGCACGGTTCTGGCCGATGCGCTGAGCGCCTCGCGGGTGGATTTCTCGCTGTCGCCGCGCTCCGAGCGCCCGACGACGCTGGCTTTCGTGACGCTGACCAACGGCCACGCGCAATACGCCTTCTACGACGAGAACACCGCCGGGCGGATGCTGTCCGAGGATGACCTGCCCGCGCTCGGCGACGACACCGAGGCGCTGTTCTTCGGCGGCATCAGCCTGGTCTCCGAGCCCGCCGCCGACAGCTACGCCGCGCTCTGCGCGCAGGCGGGCGAGCGGCTGGTGATGATCGATCCCAACATCCGCCCCGGCTTCATCACCGACGAGCCGCGCTACCGCGCCCGGCTTGCCGCGATGCTGGGCCGCGCCGATATCGTCAAGATCTCGGACGAGGACATGGCGTGGCTCGGCACCACCCCCGCGGCCCTGATCGAGGGCGGCGTGGCGCTGGTTCTCGAAACCCGCGGCGCCGAAGGCGTGGTGGCCTATTCCTCCGCGGGCGAGATCTCGGTGCCGGCAGAGCGCGCCGAGGTGGTCGACACCGTGGGCGCGGGCGACACCTTCAACGCCGGCCTGCTGGCCGGGCTCTGGCGCGACGGGCTGCTGTCGCGCAGCTCGGTGCGGGGCGCGGCACTCGACGACCTGCGCGCCGCCATCGCGCTTGGCGCCAAGGCGGCGGCGGTCACCGTCAGCCGGGCCGGCGCCAATCCGCCATGGGACCACGAACTGTGAGAGCGCTGATCCAGCGCGTCTCCGAGGCGCGCGTGACGGTCGAAGGCGCGGTGCTGGGCGAGGTCGGCCCGGGGCTTCTGGTGCTGGTCTGCGCGATGCAGGGCGACACCGAGGCGCAGGCCGACAAGCTCGCCGCCAAGATCGCCAAGCTGCGGATCTTCAAGGACGAGGCCGACCGCATGAACCTGTCGGTGCGCGACGTTTCGGGGGCCGCTCTGGTGGTGAGCCAGTTCACGCTTGCCGCCGAGACCAAGGGCAATCGCCCGGGCTTCTCCACCGCCGCCGCCCCGGAAGAGGGCAAGCGTCTCTACGAACATTTCGCCGCCAGGCTGCAGGCCGAGGGCGTCCCCGTGGCCACCGGCCGCTTCGGCGCCGACATGAAGGTCTCGCTGGTCAATGACGGGCCGGTGACGATCTGGCTCGACACCGAGAGCTGAGGCCCGAACGCTCCCGGGCCGGCATGCATCTCGACCACCGGGCGCCGAACCTCCGCCCGACTCGATCAGCTTCGGGCGGTCTGGCGTCTGCCGCACAACACCCGCCATCGCCGCCCGCGGGATCGCGTCACGGGCAGCCTCGAGGGGATGCGTCTCCCTACTCCGCCGCTGCCGCGGCCTCTTCGGTCCAGTCCCATGGCCGGGTATAGGCGCCAAGGCAGTGACAGACCGCCTCCTCGTTCGAGCCGTTGCGCACGACCTGCGCCACCAGCCCGCGCTTGCGGTCGTCGATCACGTCGACCACCCGCGCCTGCAGCCCCGCCGCTTCCAGCGCCGCGTTGTACACGCGCTCGATCGCGTGCATCCGCAGCTTCGGCTTGAACACCTTGCCAACGGCGGTCTTCGGCAGCTCGGACAGGATGGTCATGTGCTTGGGATAGGCCGCGCGCTCGTGGATGTGCACGCGGGCGTGCTTCATTAGCTCGTCCTCGCTGACCTCGGCCCCCGCGACCAGCTCCACGAAGGCGCAGGGCAGCTCGCCCGCATGGGCATCCGGCTGGCCGATAGCACCGGCGAAGGCCACCGCCGGGTGCGCCAGCAGCGCCTCCTCGATCTCCGCCGGGTCGATGTTGTGACCGCCGCGGATGATCAGATCCTTCGCCCGCCCGGTGATCCAGAGATAGCCATCCTCGTCGACCCGACCGAGATCGCCGGTGCGCAGGTAGATGTCCTCGTGGAAGAGGTCGTGGTTCTTGTCCTGCTCGGTATAGGTCGAGCCGGCATAGACGCCCGGGTTGGCGACGCAGATCTCGCCGATCTCGTCGGTCTCGCACTCCTGCGGGCCGCCGGCGGTCTGCTTGACGATCTTGACGTGGGTGTAGGGGAAGGGAATGCCAATCGAGCCGACCTTCTTCTCGCCCTCGGGCGGGTTCACCGAGACGAGGCAGGTCGCCTCGGTCAGGCCGTAGCCCTCGCAGATGGTCACGCCGCAGGCGCTCTCGAAGCGCTTGAACAGCTCCATCGGCATCGGCGCCGAGCCCGAGAACGCCACCTTCACCGTCGAGATGTCGGCATCGACCTTGCGCTGCATCAGCGCCGAGACCGCGGTCGGCACGGTGATCACGAAGGTGATCTTCCAGCGCTCGCAGAGCTTCCAGAAATTGTCGAACACGCCCTCGCCGCGATAGCCCGCAGGCGTCGGGAAAACGACATGCGCGCCCGAGCAGATCGCCGACATCAGGATCACGTGTACCGCGAAGACGTGGAACAGCGGCAGCGGACACATGATGTTGTCCTGCTCGTCGAAGAGCAGCGTGTGTCCGAGCCAGCCGTTGTAGAGCATCCCCGAATAGAGGTGCTGCGCAACCTTGGGCATCCCGGTGGTGCCGCCGGTGTGGAAATAGGCCGCGACGCGGTCGCCGGTGCTGTCGGCAAAGCTCAGCGTGGTCGGCTGCTTGCGCAGTTCCTTGTTGAAGCACAGCACGTCGGCATGGGGATGGCCGTTGGTCTTGGGCCGGATCAGCGGCACGATCCAGGATTTCGGCGGTGTGAGATAGCGGTTGAGATCGATCTCGAGCACCGTGTGCACATGCGGCGCGTGGCGGCAGGCCTCGGCCACCTTCTGCGCAACGTCGGTCTTCGGAAACGCCTTGAGCGTGACCACCACCTTGGCGTCGGTCTCGCGCAGGATGGCGGCGATCTGCTCGGGTTCGAGCAGCGGATTGATCGGGTTCACGATCCCCGCCACCGCGCCGCCCAGCAGGGTGTAGAGCGTCTCGTTGCAGTTCGGCAGCACGTAGGCGACGACGTCGGTCTCGCCAATGCCGAGGCTGCGGAACAGGTTGGCCGCCTGCGCCGTGCGGTCGCGCAGCTGCGCCCATGTCACCGTCTCGGCCTTGTCACCAGGCCCCGAGAACATCTGGTAGCTCACCGCCGGACGGTCGGGGAAGGCCTCCGCCGTGCGGCTCAGCTGCCCCCAGAGCGTGGCGGGAACATCGCGTTCCGCCCACGGCATCTCGGCTTCGATCGCGTTGCGGTCGCTCACGGACGCAAAGCTCATGGTGTGGCTCCTCCCCTCGGGCCCGGTCTGCCGGGCCGTTTTCTCCTCGCGTACAGTCTGAGAAGGATCAGCCCGTCGCGCAAGAGTCGCGGACGTAACGGCATCCGTCCCGCGACGCAACGTCCCGGCGCGCCGGCTGGATCAGGTGCGCGCGCGACCGCCGGTCCGCAGCAATCCGGAGTAGAGCAGCAGCCCCCAGGGCGCCAGCGCCGCTTCGACCTGCGCCCAGGCGGTGCCAAATCCCAGCGCGTCGAAGCGGGCGGCACGAGCGATCTCGTCGAGGCTCCGGCGCCCGTCGATCGCCGCCAGCACCGGCGCCGCGCCGCGCGGCAGCGCGATCTCGGCCGAGAGCTGGCCGACGCGCAGCGGCAG